>JAAYCF010000148.1 GCA_012744415.1 Thermotogaceae bacterium | reverse complement strand
CGAGATCTTCCATCGGCTCGAACCCGGAAAAACCGCCGGTGAAGGAATCGGGCTGACCATTGCCAAACAGGCGCTTTCGCGGATGTACGGAGAAATAAGGGCGGAATCCCAACCAGGTAAGGGTAGCACATTTATTGTTATTCTCCCGCCGGTTCGGAATAGAAACAGCCGCTAATGAGGCTTGAAAAACAATGAAAGGAGCGATGCGATGAATCGGGAAGTTATTATTTTAATCGCCGAAGACGACGATGGGCATGCTGAGCTAATCCGAAAAAATCTGATCCGGGCAGGCATCGCTAATCAGATCATCCATTTCAGTGACGGGCAGGAAGTGGTTGACTTTCTCTTTCGCCAGGGTCCTGGTTCACACTGTAAATCGGGAGAAGCCTATGTGCTACTGCTCGATATCCGCATGCCAAAAATGGACGGTACCGAGGTACTGGAGCAGATCAAAATGGACGTTGAACTTCGTAAGATTCCCGTGATTATGCTGACCACCACCGACGATCCCCGAGAGGTAGAGCATTGCCACGTCTTAGGTTGCAGCAACTACATCACGAAACCGGTGGAGTACGATTCTTTCGTAGACGCCATACGCCGGCTCGGGTTATTTCTTTCGATTGTACAGGTACCGGCAATCTACGGAACTCTCTAAAAACCGCGAAGAAGGCGCGGATAGCCTCGGACTTTTCGCGTCTTATCAGAACCCTCTCGGCGGAATTACGGGCTTTAACCGGGTTTCCACGCGTAAAAGCGGTTGATGACATCCTTCATTTCTTGAGGCAACCGTCTGAGGGTTTCTGATTCGATCGCTTTTGGAACCCTTCCGTAGAATGCTTCTGCGATGCCGCCGGCGATACAGGCGATCGTGTCGCTGTCTCCCCCCAGCCAAATGGCCAAGCGAATAGCGTCCTCATAGTCTTCGGATTCTAAAAAAAGCGCGTATCGCTTGGGGTACGGAGCCTTAGCAGGTCTCATTGAACCGGTAATGCTTCCGAATCTCGGAGATCGGTTTGGAAAGATCATAACCATAATCTCTTTGAATGCGTTCGGAAATCGTCTCTTTACTGGCTTTTCGGCGAGCGAGGAACTGGGTCAACGCCACCGCCTGGGCGCCTTTGAATCCTTCGGGGTGATTATGGGTTACTGTGGCGGATTGTTCGGCGACGGCCAGCGTTTGGGTTTCGTCGCCGAAAGCGAATCCGACCGGGCTGACGCGCATCGCGGAACCGTTTCCGAAGCTGCCGTAGGGTTGGTCATCGCTTGAATGCATCCATTTTTGGAATCTTCCGCCATAGCCCCTATGCGGGTATGCGAGCGCCCATCGCCGTATCTTCTCTTTAAATGGATAAGGCTCTCCTTGCATTAAGGCATCGGCTACGGCAACGGTGAGAACGGTGTCGTCGGTGAACTCGGAACGGGCCGTGAATAGATCGAAACGTTTATCGGAGGTATTTGAAAATTCGTAGACAGAGCCGATAATGTCTCCCGCAATCGCTCCGAGCATCGGAATCCCTCCATAATAAGATTAGCGCATACGGTACACGCATCTATCGTACCAAACGCGTATCGTTATACTCTTGGGATGGTTTCGGGTTTATTTCACACCCCTCCCGGAATGATTCTATTGGGAATCGCGCTAAGGCTGCTTGAGCGGTTCTGGCCAACGGAGCTCCCCGGTTCTTTCAAAGTTTCGGAAGATCCCCCCGTATGCTACACTCATCCCAGCGAGGTCATCCTTCGAGAAACGGGCGGTCCAATTGACTTTCCAAAGAAGCCTGCCGATTTGCAAGACTTCCAAATTGCCTTCCGGCCATTCCAGAAGCTTTTCGTATCCGGAGCGCAAAGACAGGAGAAGCTCTTGGTATCTGGCATTCCCGACCGTTTCCAAAAGATCGAGCATACCCATCGCGATATCATGAAGCCGATACCCCCAGATCGTGTCTTCGAAGTCGAAGGGGCGCAGTTTGCCGTTATCTACCTTGATATTCTCATGCCAAAGATCGCAATGGATCACGCGCAAATCGTTGCGGGGAAGGTGGCTGTACTCCTTTTCGACCCACTCGCGCGCGGTTAGAAACGCCTGTTTATCTTCAGCGGCGAAGCTTTGTAAAGTTCCATTGCTGAAGAGAATATCCGGCTCTCCTCTGGATAAAAACGCTTCAAACCGTTTCGTCGTGAAATCTTTCGGCGGTAGCCATGCTTTTCCGTGACGATGGAGCTTGGCGAAAAGCTCTCCCATACGCTCCAGGTTTTCAGGGGTGAGGGCGTGTGCCAGAAGCCTCCCGTCAATCCAAGTCATCAGAGTGGCATACCATGTGCCGGAGACTCCGAAACCGCTCATAGGGAGAATGACATCGCCTTTTCGAGAGCGGATCACTTGAGGCGCTCCGATGTCCGTTTCACGATGAAGCGCATCCAACCAGGCCGCCTCGGCGCGCAGATCTTCAAAGGTGCGCCACCCAGGATAGGCCATTCTTAAGATGTAGCGCGTTCCTGAACGTGAACGAATCCGATACAATAAATTCGTTGCGAAGGAATGAACCCGCATATCTCTTACTTCCAAATCGAATTCTTTTATTGCT
>JAAYCF010000147.1 GCA_012744415.1 Thermotogaceae bacterium | reverse complement strand
CATCCAATTCCCGTTTGACCCGCTCTGAGATCACCGCAGGGGGATTGTCCCCGTAAAGCGCGCGCATATTCTCCAACGTTAACGTTTTTATTTCTTCCTCGGCTCCCTCGATGATCGGGGGATGGAGCGTGCGTGTGATCGGCTGGATCAATTCGATCCGATCGATAAAACGGGAAGGGTTGTCGATCACGACTTCTTTTGCCTTCTCGGGATCTTCCAAAATCTCTTCCGCGCAGCGCAAGAGTTCTTGCGTTGTCCGGTAGTGAAGCTTTACGCCATCGAAGAGGGTTGAGGAGAGTTTCTGCCCCCGTCGGTGAAGAGCTATATCGCTTATTTTTAACACGCTCCAAGCTTTATGGTCCACCGGGTCAAGATAGTGGACATTCCCGGTAAAGAGAACCGGCAATCCGATTTCGTGTCCCAGCTCATAAAACCGCGCGTACATCTCCCTCAAGGTTTTCTCGTCGAACCCTTCTTCGATGTCAGTGTAGGCGTCTGAAGGCATGATTTCGATAAAATCATAAAATTCGGCAATTTCGATGAGCTCGGAATGGTCTTTCCCCATTCGATAGGCCTTTGACAGTTCGCTGACAGGGCTGCCGGTTCCCAAAAACAATCCGTCCCGATTTTCGGACAACAGATTCCTCGGAATTACCGGCACTTTTCCTAGATACTCCAGATGGCTCATAGAAACGATACGATAAAGGTTTTTCAATCCTTCTTTATTCTGGACAAAAGCGGTAAAACTGTCTCCGTGAAGGCGATTCAGCGCGATTTCCGCCTGTAGGTTCTGGATATCCCCGAAAGTGACCCGATTATCTTTTTTCGCCATCTCCAACATCGCGATCAACGCCAGACCGGTGACCCGAGCGTCTTCGCTCGCCCGGTGGTGACGAAAAGACACAGTTTCTCCGGTTTCCTCCGTTAATCCCAATTTTTTTACGACCTTATCCAATGTGTAAGAGGACATCTTCAGCAAAGAACGCGCCAAGGCCAGTGTATCCAGCGTTACGCTGTGGATAAGCGGTTCGCCTGTTTTTAGCAGAGCTTGCTGGTAGAACTGATAATCGAAGTTGACATTATGGCCGACGATCACCTCTTCTCCAATAAAATCCCGGAGAGTCGGCAGTATTTGAGAGAGCGCCGGCGCCTCTCGAACCTTCTCTTCCGTGATGCCAGTCAGCCGCGTTGTCGTTTCTCCGATCGGGACGGTGGGTTTTACGAAGGATTGGAAAGTATCGACGATCTTCCCTTTGAAAATCTTGACAGCACCGATTTCGATAATATCGTCGCGCAACGCGCTCAATCCAGTCGTTTCGAAATCGATCACACAGAAAGACCGCGTTTCCCATGTCTCTTGCAGGAACTCTTTTTCGGCCCCCGAATACCGTTTTTCGAGGTTCATCAAGATCGGCGTGATATCGACAACATTGCCTTCCATCCCGTAAATTGGTTTTATTTGATGCGTCTGACATCGTTCGTAGAACTCGGGATAGGCTTGGATGACCTCATGATCGGTTATTCCCACGGCTTTCTGACCGTATTTCGCCGCTCTTTCGACTAGGGCTTCTACCGACAAAATAGAATCCATCGCACTGAGATGGCTGTGCGTATGCAGTTCGACATGGACGGGCAACTCGGCAGACGTATCGGCCTCGGGATCGGTTTCGGGTTCCAGTAAACGTTTCTTGAACCGCCTGATAGAAAGAATCGGTTCATTGGTTTTCGGATCGGCGGTCAGGGGCCCTTCCACTACGATCGTGTCTTTCTCCCTGATCGTGGCTTGGATG
>JAAYCF010000146.1 GCA_012744415.1 Thermotogaceae bacterium | reverse complement strand
TTCCGCCATTAAGCGGATCCGATAGGAAAAATTGAAAGTTTTGTTCGAAAATCGTCCCGTTGCCTAAAGGCAGGAAGGATACCTGCAAAGGATAAGGCAGCGCCGTCGTTCCCGAGGCCGTCGCGATGGGCTCTTTGATGGCATAGTATGTCGGTCGGATGATATCTTCCCAAACCGCTCCCAAACTTGTGTCATCGGTAACCGTTACGACGAATGGTAGCGAAGGATCTTCGACCGTCAACCCGCTAAACGTAATAACCGGCGGGATTTCGTCTTCCCAAACCGGTGTCGATTGAACTGTCACCGCTTTCTTTCCGTAACACGGAATTCCCTTGTGATACGCCATCACGGTTACTTCGTGGTTCCCGATTTGCGCGTTGGTGTACAGAGCTTCCAGGGAGTTTTGAGGAAATTGAGCGTTGGCGGGATAGATATTCCAGGTCGGCGCCGTGTCGAAAGCGTATGCCGTATCGATTGTAAATCGGATCGTGTCTCCTAAACGGTACTCTGTCAGCAGAACGTTCCCGCCGATCTTTTCATCGATGACCGTTAGGCTTTCATATTGGGTTAGCCCCAATTGGAAGTAGATCGGCCCGAGAGCGGCCCAGTTATCGTTATTGTCCGAAACGATCGCGAGCAGGCTGTAAACGCCATCCGGGAAATCATTCTGCCTCAAACGGATCGGAATCGTCGCGTTCATCTCTAGGAGCGAGTTGCAAGGATATATGCCCGAGAGCGTCTTACCCTCCCCTTCGACGAGCCAGGTGATCTCTTTCAAGCCGCTCGCCTCATAGTTTGGTTTGTCCGGGAGGTCTTTTACCGACAGGACAAGGTAAAACTCGTCGGTGACTTTGAAGTCGACAAAGGTATCCCCCGGTTCCTGCGGCTGGAAATCATAGTCCAGGAAAACGGGAGAGGTGGTGTCGGGGTACGAGGAGCTGATCGTCGCCGTCGCAAGAACGAAATCCTCTTCATCCCCTTGATAGCTGCCCATCACCATTCGCAACTCATTTTCACCGTTTTTCATCCCTTCAAGCGCCACGTTGGCGATACAGATCAAACGGTTTTTCGCTCCGGTCGTGAATATTTCCTGAGGAGCATACCAAAAGGTGGAGGTGATATCCTTACCATTTAGATAGAAACGGGTCTTTTCTCTCAAAGCCCCTACGGTATCTTCGTTAAAGATTGGAGACTCTGTATCCCACAGTTGCATCCACAGGTAGGCCAAGTTTTTCTCAAGAGGGATCAGCGTCGCTTCTTCGGTGGTGTAGAACTCGATCGTTTCAAGTATGGGCGGGGTCGGATCGGCGATTTTCAAGGTCTTTTCGAAAGACCGGACGTTTTTGTAGAAATCGGTGACCGTCGCGTAGAAGGTAAAATTACCGGCGTTGTTTTCGGAGTGAAAGAGGCAGGTTGCAGTTCGGGTATTGGCCGCTTCGGTTCCCAACCAGTATTCGTTGTCTTCCATTCGAAAACCGGACAGTTCCAGTTTGATCACCGGCAACCTTCCTTTGTAAGAGAAGTCAACCACAAAAGAAGCCGGGGGCGTGAAAGGCCCTGAAATGGGGATTCCCGTTGCTGGGTCTAAAAAACGAAATATCCCGTATTTCGAAGCGCTACCTGTCGTATTATCGCTTGTTCCCCTCCCGGTGAATAACACACAAGAGGTAAGGATCAAAACGAGCGCGAAAAAAACGGATGACAAAATAACCAGGCTCCAGCTGTTTCGTTTTGCTTGATGCATAGCAACCACCTCGTTCTATTTTTCTGCGACATCAAGCTATGTCCCTTATTTTATCGTCAGGATCCAGTGAATTATAAAGGAATGTCTGTGAGAATACCGTTAGAGAATACCGAAGCGAGAGGACTACTTTTCGAAGAATTTTTTCAGGGCCGCCTTGAGTATCTCTTCCATTCCCCACTGCTTTTTTTCGGAGAAGAGTTCTCTCAATACCCGACGGGATTGGACAGAAGAATACCCCAACGCTTCCAGTGCTTCTGACGCTTGCTGGAAGAGGGAGAGGTCAACCTCGACATCATCGGTCTGTGTCTCTTCAAGAAGGGGAAGAACCTGTTTCACCTTGGACTTTAGCTCTAAAACGATGCGCTCCGCCGTCTTTTTCCCCACATTCGGCAAGGTGCTGAGGTAGGTCAGATCGTTTTCCAGGATGCTGCGGGCAATCTCCCGGACAGAAGCGTCATAGAGAATTTTCATGGCGGTTTTCGCCCCCAACCCGTTGACAGTCGTCAACAGCTGGAAAAATGCTTTTTTTTCTTTCTTAAGAAAACCGAACAGACGCCATTCGTTTTCGGAAGGTAGAAATATGGTAAATACAGTTACTTCCGAAGATTCGGTTTCATAGAGCTCTTTGTCCGCCCAAATCTCATAAGCGATATCGCGGTTCTCAAGGATGATCAATCCTTCCCCGGCACGTTCGATGATCTTTCCTTTGATGGCGTAAATCATTCTCTCTTTCCTTTCTTGTTTCTTTGATCATCGGAAAGGGATACCCTATTCCGAAGCTTTCTTTTTGACTGCAAAGTACCATGAACGCGGCGGAAAATACAGATGATCTTTTGCGATTCCGAGCAAATCTTCTCCGGCTGTTAACGGGTTCGCGTAGATCTCCCAATCTCCTGGCGGGATTGCGATAGTACGATCCGAAGCTCCCAAATGAATACCGATCAATATACTATTCTCTTTCCCTTTTCCTTTAAGCGCATAAGCAAACCCTTCATCCCATTTTTCGAGAAAATACACCTGTCGGGCTAGAGTTTCTCCATCTTTCGGCCGAAGGAGGGAATAGGTTTTTCGGATCGCCAACAAACCGCGCAGATAGCGAAAGACCTCCGCAAAGGTGTCTTTCCTCCCCCAATCGATGGCATTGTATAGATCCCCCGATTGATAAGAATTCGATTGGCCGTATTTTGTTCGGCAGAACTCTTCGCCGCTATGAAAGAAAGGGATCCCTTGAGATAAACTCACAAGGAAATGGCAGCATTTCACGAGCGCAGCCACTTCGGGAATCGAAAGATCCGGTCGGCTTTTTCGCAATTTGTCGAAGAGTGTGAGATTGTCGTGACAGGAATCGTAGATAACAAATTCACAAGGGTTTCGATAGGTCCGTTCATTAAAATTATCGATCGACGCCATCCGCTCCAGAACCTCTTGCGTTCGGCCAAAATGACCCGTGACGAAGCCCGTTGTCTGATCGTCCGGAAACCCCTTGACCGCGTTGCGGAATCGGTCATCAAAAATAGCGATCGGAGCGTCTTTTGGAAAACCGCCTGCGCTCCGCTCTTGCGGGAGTAAAGGGGTGTCTCCTCCCGTCCAGGGTTCCCCGTAAAGGAGAATACCGGGGAATTCTTTGTGCAAAGCCCTGGCCGTGCTTTCCATCGTGCGGCGATCGATCAGCCCCATCAGGTCAAATCGGAATCCGTCGACATGAAAGGTTTGTATCCAATAACGCAGGGTTTCGAGAAAATAATGTTGAAACGCCGGGTGTTTCGTATCGAACTCATTTCCACAACCGGAACCGTTGGAGTAAGAACCGTCGACATTGAGGCGGAAAAGGGGTTCCGAAAACACCGCGGCAAGAGAAAAGGCGTTTGGGTTCCAGACATGGTTGTAAACGACATCTAAAATGACGCCTATACCGCGGTTGTGAAGGCTTTGCACCAATTGCTTCATTTCCAGAACCCGTTTGGCGGGATCCTGCGGATCAAGGCTGTAGGATCCTTCTGGCACGGTATAGCACAAAGGGTCGTATCCCCAATTGTAATCGGCTTTATGTGTGTCGTCGACCGAGCCAAAGTCTTGAATGGGCAATAGATGCACGTGGGTGATCCCCAACTCTTCCAGATGATCTAAACCGGCCGGGAGTCCTTCGGCTGTTTTTACGCCCGGGAAAGTCCATGCCAGATAAGACCCCTTCGCATCCGAATTGTTTCTCGGATCTACCGTGAAATCCCGAACGTGCGACTCGTACAGGATGGCGTCATTGTATTGGCGCAAAAGTACGCGTTTATCCGCCTCCCAACCTGGTGGGTTCAAATATCGGCGATCCAGCAAGACGGAATGTCGCGAGTTCGCCGTGACGGATATTGAAAAAGGATCCAGGATTTCGAGTACTGTTTCCCTCGCCTCGATCACGTATTTGTAAATCGTCCCGTGCAAATTGCCTGGCACACGTAAACGCCAAAATCCTTTGCCGTCTTCCGTTTCCTGCCTCATCGAAAGCAACCAGGAGGGTTTTAGCCTCTCCGGGTGATCGAAGAACAACAGACTGACTTTCTTGGCGAACGGGGCCCATAACGCAAAACAGCTCTCTTCTTCTGTACAATGGGGAAAGCAAGCTTCCCACGCCGGCAAAGGATTCGCCTCGGGATCATAAAGGTCGATTAAGAGCGTCCGGAACGGTACAGCTGTTTTCTGAGAAATGCTGTGGCCGTTCCAAACCAACGAGATCCGCAGGCACGCCTTATAAGAATCAACGCGCGGGGCCGAAAAACGGATGCGCCATAGATCCCATCCTTCTTTCCACCCCAAATCAGAGGACCATTTCGAAGGATCGATTTTTTCGATAGACCGGATTTTTTGTTTACGATGGTCGGCCGTCAGTTCAAAATGCTCGGGGGACAAATCCCGATAGACGCCGGATACACTGACCCACAACTCGTGCGGATGGACCAGCAGAGCCAAACCGATCATTCGAGACCCCCTCTCTTTTTCCGTCTTTGATCGATTACGATTCGGATACCCCCCACCCATACGAAGGTCAACGCCCAGTTGATCATAATCCCTGCTCCCAACATGAAACCGAACTCCAATAGAAGCGGAGAAGAGGCGATCAGAAAGCTGAAAAAGGCGATCGCTGTAGTCAAAGCGCTTAAGGTAATGGCTTTCCCGGTTCCCATAAACACTTGTTTCAGGAAGTCATCCGTATGCCATTCCCTCCCCTTCAAGCGCTCTTCTTTGTAACGCATCAACAAATGGACGGGCGCATCGATCGCCATCCCCAGCAAAAGCGGTAATCCTAATAGCGTCATAAAGTTGATGCCGTAGCCGAAGAGATAGCTGAACCCGAATAAGATCGCCAGGTTGAAGATAAGGGAGAGGAGAGCAAGGAATGACAATTGAAAATCCCTTAAAGTAACGACGACCGGTATCACGACCATGACCATCGCGATCAGAACGATGAAGATGATCGAGGAGATCACTTTTTTCGCGATCTGGTAGTAGATGATCGGATACCCGAAAAACTCGAAACCCATTTCATTGAGCTCTTCCACGTAGTACTTCAAATGATTTTCCCGCCAAATATTGACGGCCGTGAACGCGTAAATGCGAAAAGACAATTCTCCGTCAATCTCCATCGTAAAAAAATCCTTCGCTTCAGGCGGGAAGAGATCACTTTCAAATAGAAATCCGGCGAATTGCGTGAAGTTTTTGCTCTTCACGAGGATATTGAGGATTTCCTCGATTTCATCATACACATTCAACCGTTTCAACGCAATCAGCGTGAAGGCGTTCTGCGCATCGTTGAGAACCCGGATTGTCTCCTGGCGAAAAGAATCGAAATCTTCGATGACCGATCGTGGCAAATACGTTGCCAACGAGATCACCGACCCGATGTATTTTGATTCTTTCAGCAAAGTTTCCTCGATGGCGTATAACTTGAGCGGATCCTCTACGAATGCGACGATCGAGTCGTCAACCGAAAATCCCAGCCCGTGTTGCTGGAGCGTTCTCAAAGTGCGTGTACTCTCTATCGTTTCGGGAAGCGCGGCGGTCGGGGTGTAATCGAAATGGACAAAATTCAAAACGGCTAAGATCGCGCAAGGGATCGCCAGGAGGGTAACGAAAAGGAGAACCCATCGCGAAAAACGCGAAAAATAGCCGCGGAAAAGCGCTTCCTTTTTTACTTCGGTTGTTTTTTTGGGGGTTCGGATACGCATGAAAGAAGAAAACAAAATCAACCACCCGGGAAGTAAAAGGACCATCGAAACGAAGAAAAGGATAATGCCCAGCCCGGTCATGAGGCCGATATGCTGCAGCCCGGGGGAATCGACGAACACCATCGACAAGAAGGCGGCGATGGTTGTCAGGGCGCCCGTGAAAATGCTTTTGCCGGCTTTTTGAATCGCGTACTGAACCGCTTTGCGCATCATCCCGCGCTTCTCTTTTTTCGCGAGTGTATTGAAGTTCGGATGATTCTCCAGAAGGTATTCCATCGCGCGATTGGAAAGGTGGATGCCAAAATCGATACCAAGCCCCAGCAAAAGCGCCAGAACAAAGCTCGAAGTGAATTCGAGGCTCTGAAAGATCAAATAAAACGCGCCAAGCGAGAAAACCGAACCGGTGATCAGCGATAAAAAAATCCCCAGCGTGATGCTGATGTTCCCGTAAGAGAAAAGGAACAGGATCGTGATCAAGGCCAACGTTAACAGGGTGGTCGTGGAAAAATCGCGCAAGATGATGCTTTGGGAGTCTAAAGCGCCCTGATGGCTTCCAGAGAACCCGTAGGAAAAACCGTAAGGCGTGAGGATTTCGTTGACCTTTTCCTTTAATTGCGTCAGCGCTTTTTGAGTAAAAGCCAAATCCAGGGCAGGGCGGGTCAATACGGCGGTCATCGTAAGAATTTCCTGGTCCTCGCTGATTAAGGCATACTTTTCCAGAGATTCGATTCCTTCCATCTCTCTCAGCAAGTCCATTACCTTATTCAAGGAAGTGCCCGTTTGGCGAATAATGCCGAAATCAACCGCGGCAGGATTGGCTATTAAAAAATTGAAAAGATCGAGGGTGGAAGACAGTTTCTCGAAGAGATTGGCATTGGTCAACATAATCCCGGCCGGGCCCATCAGCGATATCGTATCCGTTTTTCGGAAATTCTTGACGATACCGGTCATTTTTTCGAGTTCCGTTTTGATACGTTCGGCCGCTTCCATCGCTTCTTCTGTTCTCCCGTTGATCTCAACCACGATCATCAGCGTTTCGCCGACGGCTTCGCCTGTAAAAATTTCCTGATATCGTTGGCTATAAGGGTCATTATGGGGAAGCAATACCAACAGGTCCGTCTTGATCGACATTTGCAAAGAAAGATACGTCATCAGGATCGATACGAGGACGCCGACCAGCAAGATTTCCTTCCAAAACCGGTAGACGAACTTGGATAAGAGATTAAACACGAGATTCCCCCCTAAATCCGTAACAAGACATAAAAGACGACAAGATCGTGAATTGTTTTTGACAAAAGGACCCGTTTTTTTTCACATACACGATAGGTTAAAAACGTCGACCACAAGAATAATAACACAAAAAGCGAGAAGCCGAAAATCTTGGAAAAGAGCGCCTCCCGCCGTGCGAAGACGACCGCGAAAGGGAGAAAAAGATACGGGCAGTAGGTGAAACCGTACAAGTTTTGCAGCTGATGATTCTTGTCATACCCCGTGATAACCAGATCGATCCCGAGCATTAGAAAGAACAGGAAAAACGGAGCGAGTGCGACCGTAACAAGGAGGAAGAGGAGAAAATTCCCGGACGCAGGGTACAACGAAAAGTAGGAAAGGTAATTGGTGTAATAAATGATGAGAAATGCTTCGATGGAAAGGGGCATTTTGTTGACAGACTTGGAAAAAAACGTTTTCGGGAAGAATACGGCGTCGAATAATTCTTTCATGAGGGTACCCGGTCAGTTGAAGAGAACCCCTCTGTAGACCAAAACAACTGGTCTGTCAGAAAGACTGGAAAAGGTTCGAGCGTTTCAAAGATTCGATTAAGCGTTTCGATCTCCAGATAACCGGCCTCCAGTTCGACCGCTCCGAATCCCGACTCAATAGCGCTGAGAATGGCGTCGTAGAGCAAGCGTTTCACGCGAAGGGCTCGGGTTTCGGCCACTTCGCTGAAAGCCGTAATGGCCGGTTTCCGCTTGTAAAAAATCCATTGGTTGGGAAACAGCACGGTTTCTAGCAAGCCAGTTAAACTGGAAGGAGGTATCGGCGAGTAGGTGATCGCGCAGTAGGGCACATCCATTTTACGAAAGATTTCGGCGGTCTCCCTGACCTGTTTTTTCGAAAGGTCGATACCCCGTAAAAGCGTGAAATTGCTTTTCTCCAGCTCTAAAAACGTCGCATCGTCCCCGTATCCGTGAACCAGCACCAGCAACTTCGGACGATAAAACAACACTACCCGCGCATCCCTCACGACCGCTAAAGAAACGTATTCTCTCCCCAAAAAGCTGGATCTCGAGATCGTCACTTCTGGTTTTTGCTCGGCGTTGTCTTTCCAATACTCTTGGGTGTATCGTTGAAAGGATCGGAAAGTGCCCACTTCATACACGCCGTCCTCTCGGGTCATGATATCCGGCTTTTCTTCGAAGAATAAAATGCTCGGATCCACAAGATTTTCTGTCGCTCGGGTTATCCCGCTTTGTTTCAAAGACAAAACAGGAGGATTGATATAGCCCTTGCGGTCTACGGGGTAAGAGCCCATAAAAGAGAAAACCCCGTAGATGCCGTAAGCCATACCAATCACTCCTGCCGAGAATGCTAAGAGCTTCAGAAAAACCTCTTTCATCGTTCTTTACAATAGATCGCTCAAAAAATCCAATGCGGTTTGCAGTTGAATATCTTTTCCAGGATCAACCGTGATCTCGTATTGGGTGCTGTTGCTTTCGGAAACGGCTTCAAGCTGTTCTTCGGAAGGTTCCACGACAATATCTGGTTCGATCCCTTTCAAATGGATATCGTTGTCTTTCGGTGTGAAATAATGCGCGGTTGTCAGCCACAACTCGCCTCCGTTAGAGAGCGGGAACAGCGTCTGTACGGCGGCTTTTCCAAAGGTTTTTTCCCCCACCAGCGTCGCCAGATTGTAGTCTTTTAAACACCCGGCGAGAATCTCGGAAGAAGAAGCGCTGCCGCCGTTGACCAGCATGGTCATCGGAAGGTTTGGATAATCGTTTCCGATTGATTTGTAGGTATTGATAAACCCGTCGGAAGACCGCGTGGTTACGATTACTTCGTTCGCGTCGACGAACATCGAACAGACGAGAATCGCTTGCGTGAGATATCCGCCGGGATTGTTTCGAAGATCAAGTACCAGCGCTTTTGGATTCTGAGCGAAGATCTTCTGCAGAGCGGCGTGAAGTTCCGTAGCCGTGTTCTTGAAGAAACTGTTTATTCGAACATATCCAATCTTTTGACTCGCGTAATCTACCATCCCGTACTGAACCATCGCGGTGTGGATCTCTTCTCGACTTAGAATATACTCCAAAGCCCCTGTGTTTTCCCTATAAACTTGGATGGTTACGAGCGTTCCGGGATCTCCCCGCAATCGGTTCACCGCTTCCATATAGGTCATCTCTTCGACAGGGTCGGAATCGATGGTGATGATGAGGTCTCCGGCTTTCACCCCGGCTTTGTAAGCGGGAGTTCCATACATCGGCGCGACCACTTGAAGAACCTTCATCTGAGCGTGATAGGTCACTTCCAAACCGACACCGCCGTACTTCCCTTCTTGATCGATTTGATTTTCTGCGACATCTTTCTCGGTGAGATAATAGGTAAAAGGATCTTTCAATCCGCTGAGCATCCCGCGGATACTGGCGTCGACCAAATTGTCGTAATCGATTTCGTCTTTCTCGTAGTAGTCCTTTTCGATAAAGTAAAGCGATTCGAAAAAGGGCTCCAATTTTTCATAGACATTGACGTTCTGCGTTTGAGCGAATAGCGTCCAAGAAAAAGAAATAACCGTGAATACGACCGAAACGACCAATGCGACCTTTAAAAATTTCTTCATTCGTTTTCCCCCTCCGATAAACGAGTTTTAAGAGGCTGTTCCGAACCCGTCAATAGACCGATCAACTCGGAAAGAACCTCTATTTTTTCTTTGAAATCCGACGATGTGGCGCTCTTCTCCTGCCCGTTTTCCGAAACGCCCGCATCATAATGAGAGGCGATCGCCTGAAAATCAGCCAGGCAAACCGAAGCGTAATTTTCGATGATCTTCTTCCCTACCATTCTCAAAGCGGACTGAACAGCGGAAACCTGCACTAAAACCTCCGCGCACGGTTTGTCCGTTTCAATCATCCTTTGGAGGCCGCGCACCTGTCCTTCGATTTTTTTTAAACGTACGATGATGGGCTTATTCTGATCTTTGTCCATAAAATGGATACTCCTTTAAAAGCCGCTATTAATAATCGAAAATAGAACCGCCGATGAACTCTCTTAAAATAGAATTTGGAGGGATCAAGTGCGTATCCGTGATCGGCAAGAAATACTCCAGGAATTTTAAGAGTCGTTTCGCTTCCGTATTTTCGTAGTTGTCCTCGCTGATTTGAACCAGAAGGGGTTCGGCATAGATTTTCAGAACGGCAAGCTCATAGGTCAATGCCGAGCTGAGCAGGATATCCGCGTCTTCCTGAAATGGGAAGATGAACTTCTCCTCCCCCCTCCTGACCGACGGCCACATCTTAATTGTCCGGATAGCGCTATGGCCGCGGAAGTGATGGTCTCGAACGATACGTCGGATCAACCGGGTATCCGTCGTCGGAATTCGGTTGATATCGTCGATCCCGAGCTGAGTGAGCGCGCTGACATAGATCTTATACTTCATCTCCCTCGGAATGCTGGTGGTGAGTTTATCATTCAATCCGTGAATGCCTTCGATGATGATCGGTTGGTTTTTATTGATCCGGATCACTTTACCGCTGGGCTTCGATGTGCCTGTTATGAAGTCAAACTTTGGCAAATGGACTTCTTTACCCTCCAGTAAGCTACACAGGTGATAGTCCAGTAGTTCGAGATCCAGGGCGAGAATATCTTCAAAATCGTATTCTCCTTTTTCGTCTCGGGGTGTGGCTTCCCGCGCGACGAAATAGTCGTCCAAAGAGATCGATATGGGAAAGAGACCATCCGCCTTCAATTGCAGCTCCAACCGTTTCGAAGTGGTCGTTTTGCCGGAGGAGGAGGGTCCCGCGATTGTGATCAGGCGTTTGTTGGGAGAACG
>JAAYCF010000145.1 GCA_012744415.1 Thermotogaceae bacterium | reverse complement strand
GAGCGTCTACCAAAATGCCTTTTGGGAGAGACGAATCGGGAGGAATAGAATGGAGATCATCGCAATAAACGAGGAAAACATCGATCGGGAGCATATTTGTTGCGCCATCGGAAATGACAAGGAAAACGCTGCCCGGGCGCTGACGAAAAAAGCATGGATGAAGCAAACCTTCAAAGATGGATTGGTCTTTAAACGATTGGACGAGCGGGGAAAGGTCTTTATCGAGTATCTTCCGATAGAGAAGGCGTGGAAGCCTGTCACGGGCCGAAACTACCTGATGATCAACTGCTTATGGGTAGCGGGAAAGTTCAAAGGGCAGGGGTGGGCGACACGGTTGCTCGAAACGTGTATTACGGATGCCCGGTTGCAAAACAAAGCCGGGATTGCGGTGGTGACCTCCAACAAACGGAAACCGTTTTTAACGGAAAAAGCGTTTTATACCAAAAAGGGATTTGAAACCGTGGACTCGGCCGCCCCATATTTTGAGCTCATGGTGTTGAAACTGCAAAAGGCCCCACTTCCACGCTTCAGCCCTGAGGCGAAGACGGCAAAGATTTCTGGTCAGCATAACATAACCATCATCTTTTCAAATCAGTGTCCTTTTATGGAAGCCTATGTCGCAGAAATGGCACAGGTCGCCAAGGATGCCGGGTTTTCCGTGCGTGTTCAAAAACTGGAGAGTTGCCAGCAGGCTCAAGAAACGGGAAGTCCCTTCGGGACGCTGGGAATTTATTACAGGGGCGAATTTTTGACGCATGAGTTGATGTCAATGGAAAAGTTTCGAAAAATCATCGGAGCATGATGATTGAATACGACGCCCAAAAAACGGATGATGAGAGATCAGTTAAAGAAGATCGGCGACAAGAAACGAAATCGAACACGGTTGAGCCAGATTCCAACCCGTCTGGTTTCCGATCCATCAAATGATTCTGATTAAGAGCTAAGGGCTTCGAGTCGGATGGCAAAGCATATGATGCCGAGGAGAATTCGTAAAGGAATGGAATTTTTGGTTTAAAGCGCAAGATCATAGTGGTTGACAGGAGGATGCGTCCATGGATTCGCTAAACGAAAAGTTTTCAAAACTTGGTGTTGATAACGCTCCCGGGCAGGAAACCAAGCAGATTACGGATGAACTCGATCATACCGGAGAAAAATATACTGGAAAAACTGTCGATTTCTCTCATGGGGATGTCAATGCCTTTGAACCAATACCCGGGACATTGAGCGAATTCATAAAGGGGGTTAACATCGGTGGTGAGCAAGCGTATACGGAGTATAAAGGGAGAATTTTCATACGGGAAAACGTGAGTGAAAAGCTTTCTTTATTTACAGGAGCCGCTATTTCTGCCGATACGCAGCTTATCATTACACCGGGTACTCAGGGGGCGCTGTTTCTGGCAATGGGATCGTTGATTGGACGCGGAGATAAAGTAGCCATCGTGGAACCGGACTATTTCGCAAACAGAAAAATCGTTCAATTCTTAGAAGGCGCGATGATTTCGATCACCTTAGACTACTTGAAGTCAGACGATAAGGCCGGTTTAGATCTCGCTCAACTCGAAAACGCTTTCAAAAACGGTGTTAAGGTATTTGTATTTTCCAATCCAAACAACCCGACAGGTGTCATTTATCGGCCCGAAGAAATCCATTCGATCGCTCAACTTGCTCGGGAATACGGTGTCGCGGTTATCGTCGATCAACTGTATTCAAGACAAATGTTCGATGGCAGAAGGTATTCACATCTTTGCGCCGAATATATTCGGCCCGAAAATTTAATCACGATCATTGGACCGTCCAAGACAGAATCCTTAAGCGGGTATCGATTGGGAGTCGCTTTTGGTTCTCAGAATATTATCTCGAGAATGGAAAAATTGCAAGCCATCGTTTCTTTGCGCGCTGGCGGCTATTCTCAGGCGGTTCTTACAGCATGGTTTAACGAACCGCGAGGATGGTTGGAAGACAGAATTGGCGCGCACCAAAGGATTCGGGACGATTTGTTGGCATTACTGCGAAAAGTAGAAGGGATAAAAGTCAGGAAAACAGAGGCGGGCAGTTATCTTTTCATAGAGATTCCCGAGTTAACGGTTACGATGAGGGAATTCGTGAGAATACTAAGACTTCAAGCTGGTGTTATCGTGACGCCAGGAACAGAATTTGGGCCCCGATTCACAAAGAGTTTTCGAATCAATTTTTCTCAAGAATATTCCAGTGCTGTAGAGGCAATTAAACGAACGATTCATATGATCGAAAGGTACCGTAAAGGCTGATAGCGCAACGGAGCCAAGCGATCAATCAAACGGCGTCCCGGATTAGAGTTTTTTAGCCCATCGCGTCCATTTGGAAAAGCGTTCTCGTATACGATTTTTCCGGGGTTTTTGATGGGAGTTGAAAATTCGAGTCAGTTTGGACCGGTTTCGATCCACGAATGGTATAGAAGGGTCATCGGATGGTTAAAAAAAGGTAAATACCGGGTTGTGGCGGGGCGCGTAGCGAAGCTCTGCAGAGATTGCTGCCAAACGCAAGAATTGAGGGAAAACAGATGGAAATCATACGGTTAAACCCGGAGCTCTATAAAGGGAAGCATTTGATCATGCGTTATAAATCCCGTTTTTACTACGATATCG
>JAAYCF010000144.1 GCA_012744415.1 Thermotogaceae bacterium | reverse complement strand
GTTTCAATCCACGCGCCCGCGCGGGGCGCGACGGTACAAAGGTGTAAATGGCTTTAGAAAAGAATCTTAAGCGTTACTTCCGCGAACTCTATGATTATCGCGCATGTATCTTAAAATAATCACGTGAAAAAACGGGGTTTACTTCTCTACGCTGGAACGCGGTTACGGAACAAACATCCGATAACGGTCGTTATGATTATGTGCGACGCTCGATCAATGTTCGCTTTTTCTTTTTTTTGCTCGCTTGAGGTTCGCGTTTTTAAAACTATTCTCAAAGTCATATTTCGCGATTGAATAACCTTAAGATATCTTTTTCAGTCTCGATAACGCGTTCAATGATAAATTCGACGAAACCCCTATCATCGGCATGCGCTCTTTCCAACAGCGCAAAGTACTCGCTTCTTAATATGGCTGGAATAATCGTCGGAAGATACCCTTTTTGTATTAATGCCGTATTCATCGCCAAACGAGCGATTCTTCCATTTCCATCAATAAACGGGTGAGTAAAAACGAACCTTTTGTGCAACTGAGCAGCGAATACGATAGGGTGTATTCTCGTATTTTCTATTCCCATCCATCGGTCAAGTTCTTTCATTTCTTGCTCGATATCGCCAGGGAATGTAACAGGATATTTCGAACCCGTAATAATAACCGGAATAGTCCTGTATACCCCTGCTTTTTCGTTGTCGATCAAGCTATAGAAAATTCGGTGCATTTCTTTGATATCCTCAATTGTCAAAGACCGTGAATGACGCAATTTCAGAATATAATCATAAGATCGCGCATGCCCTACTGCTTCCAATGTATCTCGTAATGGTTTCCCTCCTATGGTTAGACCATCTTCGAGAACAACCTTCGTTTCCGATTCGGTCAACGTATTCCCTTCTATCGCGTTCGAAGAATACGTTAAACCGATACGGAAATAGCCGCGTAATTGTTGTAAATTATATCCTTCAAAAGGTTTTAGAAGGTCTATTTGATTCTTGTATTCTTCGGCTAACTTAATTTTTTCGTTTATCATAATATCAACGGTCCTTCGGGATCATACGCCGGTTTAGCGCCGACGTGTTCAATGTGTTGTTTCCAATTACTTCCTAAAAAGTAGTAACGCAAACTATCGAACTCTTTATCGATGCTCTTCTCGAGTTTATTCTTCAATTCCGCCCATTGAGCTGGATCCACCAAGCATTCGAATACGGATTTCTGGACTCGTTGACCGTAATTCTGACATTGTTTTGCCACTCTGCGAAGGCGCTTTTTCCCTCCGTCGGTTTCTGTGCTCACATCATAAGTTACCAACACCATCATCGATTCTCACCTCCAAACAAAGGGCGGATAGGCGTCGATGTCCCCTCTTATATAGCGGGCTAACAGTTGGGCTTGTATATGAGGCAAGATTCCTATTGGCACTTTTTCTTCTAAAAATGGATGCGTTAATTCGTCTTGTTTTCGTTTTTGCCACGCGAGGAGCAAGCTTTTTCTGGCTTCTTCGCCCATATCTACCGCTCCGCTTTCGCTTTTCGTGAAGTGTTTGCCGAGAATCTCTTTACGATTGATGAGCGTTAACACGATCCGATCCGCGAACCAGGAGCGGAATTCTTCCATTAAATCAAGCGCCAGGCTTGGACGCCCGGGTCTATCGCGGTGTAAAAATCCGACAGCGGGATCCAAACCTACCCCTTCCAGCGCAGAAGCGACGTCATGGGCTAGCAGAGTATAAGCATATGATAACATCGCATTGACATTATCCATCGGCGGGCGCCGGTTTCGGTCCGTAAACGCAAAATCTTCTTTTTGCGATACGATCAAGTGATCGAATACATCAAAGTATTGACGCGCGGCATCGCCTTCGATTCCCCGCAAAGCATCTAAAGAGGCGGTTTTTCCGAGGTCCTTTATCGACAAGGCAAGTGAATCGACCGTTTTCTGCAACTGGTCAGGGTAGAGGGTACTTTCCTCTCTCGCTGCCCGCTGCAAAACAATACGCGAATTGTATATTTTCCCAATCAGTACGGAACGCGCGATTTTGGCGCTTTCTTGCTCGTTATCCGCTAAACGATACTGTTGCCGACGCAGCAATACATTTCCTCGGACGGGTGCTTCCATGCGCATTAGATACTTTCCATACTCGGTAAAAAAAGAAACTGCGACTCCTCTTTCCGCACAAAAACCCAAAAACGCAGGCGTCGCGTTAATTTGGCCGAAACAGACAATGCTCCCGATGTTATGTATCGGTAGTTTCTGACGTACTTCATGATCCACCGTTACGACCGCCGTTTCCCCTTCCCTGGATAACCAAGCCCCCTGTGTCGTTATGTATAACGTGTTCAGTAATTTCTTCAATGAAGACCTCCTGGCATACTCCTTCGTATTTCGATGAGAAGCTTTTCTACATATAATGCTGCGTGTCTCTTCTCTACTATCTGGGGAACGCATTCGTCTACGAGTGAACAGTTACTACAATGCTTGCTATATTTCGGAGGGGGTGTGACACCTGACTTGATTAGCTCGCGAACCCTTTCGCATAGTTTCTTGACTGTTGTACGCAACTCAGGCGTAAATTCAACCGGCATCCTTCTCCGTGGCTGTCCATAAAAAATCGCACCGCGCGGGACATCGGTTTGAAGCATTTCCTCAAGGCAGAGCGCCTGGGCGCAAAGCTGTACTTCATCGGCAATATCGGGTCTTTCACGACCGTGCTTATATTCCACGGGGAAAGGAAGCCAGCGATCCTTACCGCTCTCGCCGTTTCTATGGAATTCGATAACGTCTGCAATCCCCGATAAACCCAGCTCAAGAGAGCGCAACCGTAACGTTCTTACAATACGCACTTCCGGGCGGTTCTCGATTTCTTTTGAATCTGCCCTTTCGTGTAATTGTTTTCCTTCAATGGTCAATACATTGTCACGCCATTGCCGCTCAACAAAGATAAGCGCCCATTGTCGCTCACAAAACACTAAGTGTTGTAAACTTGATATCATGATTAGTTCTTGATCTTCATACACGGATTTTTATTCTTCTACCTCAATGATTTTTTTGTTTTTATCAATCGGTTTTCCTTCATAAAGAACACGGTAATCGGCGAAAGACCTTGCCGGGCCCGTTGTTGTTCTTTCGCATTTTATCTTGTCGAAGAGCTCAAATGCGGGTTTATTCCCTAAGGGAGTACGATGTTTAAAAATGATAAGACTTCGCGTGCTCATCAAGCCACGCGCCGCGGAATGATCGTGTTCAAACATATTGAGAAACGCTTCCCATAATAGACTTAAATCTTCTTCGGAAAAGCCCGTCTGCGCAGCGAGATACGCGGAAATAAAACCGTGGCAACGGTAAAGTCCGTAAGGTACCGTAAATTTACGGCCCATTGTTCTTTCTTTGTCGATATCTTTTTCGTTTGTTACCGCCATCCGAGTGATGCTATGCTCTAAACTGATAATCGGTTCTACCGATCTCGAAAATGTTAATTGTACGGGCCCCCTGACCTGCCCGGCACCGTGTTCCCCGGTAGACATAACCGCTCCGAAAGCCCTGATATCAAAATATCTCGAACACATGCGTTTTTGAGCGCTTTCTTCCGCTCTTCTTTTTTCGTCAGAATTAGAAACCGCCTTCCCCGCGTTGGCTTCGTTCCAAGCGGCATCGATATCCCTATTGAGTATCGCTTTTTCCTTTACGAAAATGTCATATCCTTCATCGCGACTTTTCTTGATTTGAACGTAATTTCTTACTTTTCTTTTTATACAGACATCGGTAACGAGACCTTCTCCCGTTTCTGCATCAATTCGCGGTAAGTTGCCGGCATCCGGGTCTCCATTAGGATTCCCATCGGTAACATCAAAAAAAAGCGCAAAATCGTATCTCTTATTGATTAAAGTCATCTCTATCTCCCCTTATTCTTTGTTTTTAATACTTTCCGTACTGTCGGAGTTCGCATTCACTTCTTTTTTCGTGAAAAACGATTGTCTCTGATGATAGTATCCGATAGCAAAGTATCCTTGCTTTTCGAGCGAAAGATTACTTGGCATTTCTTCCACTCTCATTCCCTCCACGATTTCTCCGATTTCTCTTTCGAAATTGATCTTCCGACCCTGATTTTCCAGCTTAGAAAGGTGATGATTTTTTAATCTCATGAGCATGGGAAAGACCGTTGCCGGTGTGGAAGACATCGCCCCATAAAAACGGTCCCGAATCGTGGTATTCGTTCCGGGATTGGCTTCTTCTTGTATTTTTTCAAGAACGGCGAACAACCTCCCTAAAAGATAGGCAATATCTCGATTTCCTCTATCAAGTGCCATAGGAACCTCCTTAATACCTTTTCTGGTATTTGACCGCGCCAGTCTCGAAAGATACGCTTTCAAGATAGCGGCGCGAGTCCGATTTACATTTCGTTCTGCCCTAATTCTTCGCATCGTTTGCTGCATTAATGTGGAAGGATACGGCAACCCGTTTAAAATGCTTGACATAACCGATGCCGCGAGGTTCGGATGAATATTTTCAGATTTATACTCAAACGCGGTCGCTCTTAAGATTTGATTAAGCGTAAGGGTTTCGTAGTCTTTATCAGAATGGATTATGGAAAAATCTTCGAAATGTTCCAAAAATCTTCCCGCGAGGTCTTTCAGCGAACCCCTCTTCCAAAACCTCACCGAAATTCGCGCTGCGTTGGGAGAAAGTGCAAGAGCAAAGTACTGATCTTCGGAGTGCGTTGATATCTTACCGGTATATACCGATTCAAAAAGCATTTTGGCAGCGGCTACTCCCACATCCGGGTTATCTTTCGGCGGATCCGAAAGCATGTTCAAAAACGCCGCTTCGTATTCGTTCTCTTTGATCGAGGTATCTTTTTTTCTCTGAGTCCAAAACAGAACCGTCGCATCTGCAATAAACGTTAAATTATGTTTTGAGTTTAGGAGAGTTTTTAAAGCCGTCGTGTAGGCAAATTCCGAAGAGGAAATGATGGGAGCATTCAAAGCCTGCTCTTTACCGTACGAATCAAATCCGGACTTTTTTTGGAACGCAACGATCTTGGCATTGCTTTTAGATCCCCGAATCGGTGTTTGAGCGTGTAATTGTTTAATGATCCCCTTTTCTCCCGTTATCAAACAATACCCTTCTTTATGTTCTTCTTCTGTCGGAACCGTTTCATTGCTGCAGAACTCTTTTATTCGGCTTCTTTCGGGAATTATCAAAACATCATCCAACAGCTTGAAAGACATATTACACCCCGGTATACCCGCGCAATCCGTCCAAGAAGGATGCGAAAAGACTTTTTCGCTTTCTCTCTTATCATAAAAAGACAATACCGCTTGAATACCGCTATCTTTTATGAGATCCGAAGGAAGCGATTTTAGGAGAGCAATAAATACAGAATTTTGTTTTTTAGCCATCTCTATGTATTCTTCCGTCTCCTCTTTTGGATGGCCTAAAACGTATCCGTAGTGATCCCATAAAAGGTTTGCAATTTGCCATGCATTTTTTCCGGATCGACCTTTTGATAAGGGAAGTAAATATTTTCTTCCCCTGAGCTTTCCTTTATCGTCTTTTTCTCGCACATCTAATAAATTTTTAAAACTTCCTTCTTCGTCGATTTCGATAATGAATTTCAGTTCTTTGACTTCGAGTCCCGGCGGGGCGATTCCACTTTCCGGGTCTTGACTTTTACGCTGGTAGTATTCATAAAGCGCTTGGAGGATCATTTTTTCACCTCCTCGCTATTCCAATCTGGGAAATTCACGATGCCTTTTTCTATATGCGCTCTGAAAAACGCTGGTTTAGGATTTGAAAGATCCGAAAAATCCATATCATACAACATAAAACCTAACTCTCTGGTTTCATCGACCGGCGACGATAAATCTTCTTTAGGATCTCCGATATATCTGAATGCGCAACTAAATTCCCTACACCCAAAATACGGTTGGTTAAAACATTGCCCCTTTCTCGCTCTCCTCTCGAAGATCGCGTAATATTTCCCAGGGTTTTCATCTTTTTCCGGAGAGGTTGTCGATAGAAATTCGGGTTCAGAAACCAGTCCACCTTGTACAGGAGTGCCCGTTGCGGATCTTTTATCAACAGGAATAAACTCCATTTCAGCGTGAATCCGATACCTAACGTCTCGCAAAATGAGTCCGGCTTTTTGTTGACGATAGTCCTCGATAAACAATCCATCCGTTCTGTCGCTCATAACGGCACCGATTTCATTGCGACGCACGGAGGCCCATCGAATGGGAGATAATATCTCAATTTTACGAACATGCCATCGAATAGCCGGTTTCCAGAAAATAGCTTCGAATATTGCACGCGCAGCAGACGGTGTGATCACGTCATAACTAACCCGCTCTACTTTCATTTCCGGCCGTGTAAAGCAAGCGTACTCCCCCCACACTTCTAAAACGAAAGATTTGTTAAAAAACGCCACGGTCTTGATCTCCTCCTTTCCTTGAAGAAATCCATTAAATAATGTACCCTTCTTCGTTCCACACGTTTTCCTCTTCCCCTATAACCCCCTTTCCAGGTATATAAGCCGCTTCTAAAAGAACCATATACCCGTTTGTATCGTATAAGTACCCTTTTTCGAATAAGCTTTTATATTGGTGCAGCGGTACATTCACAATAAACCTTTGAAACGCTCTTAACAGCTCTCGATGTGGGCCTTCTATTTCGAGCCTGCGTATCAGTTCGCGACCGTCTCGTCGCTTTCCTGCGTATTGTACGATAACGCTTTTCTGGTTTTTTTCGTCGATAAGACAAAACGATTTCGCGAAAGAGCGGAACTGAAATTCCAATCTATTGGCTCCTTCTTTTAGAAGCTGTTTGAAGTTCGCTTTATCAGTATCATTTACGGAAGCGTAAAAACGCCGGAAGTATTTTTCGTATAGGGATTGACTAAATTGATCAAACTTTTCGGACAGAAAGGTTTGACTTGTTTGCGCGCCTTTTAATAACAAGCCTTGAGGCGGCAGTTTTGGTGGTGTGAAAACATAAAAATGCCCGGTCTCGTATTTTGCTTCACGATTGCAACGACCTGCGGCTTGCGCAAGAGAATCAATGCCGGCTAAAGCTCTGAATACCACGGGAAAATCGATATCGACTCCCGCTTCGATAAGTTGGGTACTGATCACCCGCGTCTTCTCTCCCTTGCGTAACCTTGCTTTTATTTCACCGATGATATCGCTTCTTTCCTCTCCACACATCGAAGCAGACAAATGGAAAGTATCCTGTGGCATCATTTTGTGGAGTTCGCGACAATCTCTCCTCGAGTTTACGATACAAAGAACTTGTTCGTGCTCGAGAAGTTTCTCCGAAAGCGTTTCCCAGTCGCTTGCTTTTTCCGACTGTTTCGGAAGATGAATCGTAATCCGTTTGAACTCGTTTATGAGTGTATCAGGATTTTCCATAATTTCTGTACACGCTTTAATCCCTTCAAAAGCCGTAAGAGAAGCGCCAATGGTACCCGAAAAAGCCGGCTGGGTAGCGGTACACAAAACAACCGATACCCCAAAATGCTTGACTAAACCCTTAAGCGTTGATAATATCGGTCGAAGTAACTCCGGAGGCAGCATCTGAGCTTCATCTAAAATGATAACGGAATCGATGATATTGTGCAATTTTCTACAATCCCCGGGTTTACTGGCATGCAAGGATTCGAACAGACGGACATTCGTCGTCACGATAATCGGAGCGTCCCAGTTTTCGCAAGCCAAGCGCGTTCTCTGAGTTTCGTGATCGGGATTCAAGTTGCTATGATGCTCTATAACAGCTTCTTCACCGAATAACCGTTCGCCTCTCGATATTTTTACCTCATCATCGCTCCCATATTTTAAAACTTTCGCTGTTTGCTCGATGATACTTGTATAAGGAATCGCGACGATAATCCGGCTTTTACCGTATCGTAGGGCGTGTTCGAGTGCAAAAGCGATACTCGAAAGCGTCTTACCGCCTCCAGTTGGGACTGTGAGAGAAAAGAAACCGGGGGCGTGAGCCGCCTTTTTTCTGCATTGTTCTAAAATTTCTTTTCGGTATCTGTTTAATGCTTTTCCTTCCGCTTCTTTCGTTTTTCTCTCCATGTATTGATCGAACCGTGCTTTGAGTTTATCTAAGGAGGGATATATTCCACGTTCTTTATGAGTATCCGGGGACATAAACGCTTCTGTATCAAGGTAATCGGCATCGACCAAAGACGAAAACAGCATTCGTATCCAAAGATGAAGGTGTTCGTCATTGATGCCTCCGGTTTGCCTCATTATAAACGGAGAGTTCTTTAGTGGTTTTGCGAAGGATACAAAATGCTTTCTCTCAAGTTCATTCACATTGCCTGAAAGCTCTTTCCGGAGCGTACCGTCGTAAAAAAGCCGTTCAGATAAACTTGCTCCTTCGCCGGGTGAAAAGTCGGGAAGTCCTGCATGATGGCCTAATATTGCGTAAGCCAGGAGTTTACCAAAGGGATTTCCAAATTTTAACATCGCGTAAGCAGCGCCTAATGTGCTGTGATTTCCACGACGCGCTTCGGTATTTTCCGAATCATCCTCCAAATATTCGATTTTTTCTTTGAAATACGCTTGCCAGGAAGGCAGGTATTTACCGAGATCGTGCCATTCGGCGCATAGTCTCGCCCAGTCTGGATCGCAAAAAGACTCGGAAAACTTCAGCATCAAAGCTGCAACGCCCTTCATATGTTCTTCGATTGTTTGTTCTTTCATTCCTTCTTTCGTTTTAAAGGCATGCGAGAGATATTTCAAGAACATACAACTCCTTGGATTCTGGTGAATCGCCGATCTTTCAGTCGTATTTATCGTAATGCAAAAGAAGATATATTAAATATTCTCCATTTATTTTTATCGATTATATACCCTGGGAGTATGATTATTAAAATAATATGATATATTGATATTATGCCCATTCATCGACAATTACCTAAAAAAAGCTTTTCATAATATCTAAATGTCAGATTACGATAGGATTCGTTATCGAAATATAATTATTTATTAGATAGAACCGTAGGTCAAACTAACGTTGTAGGTACTTTCGTTTGATATCGCTCAAGAAGAAAACTAAGTTAAAAGGATTCAATGTCTATTTTACTATAATTATTATGGAAAGTCAATAGGTATCATTTATCTCATCTTCTTGTTCCGCGAATCGATCGTTAGGGAAGGCGTTTTTTTGGTTTATAGTGATAGAGATAACCTAATGAGAAGGAAACCTTAAAATCACAGTTCCTGATTATAATCCAAAAAGCCTCTATTAAGGGAAATGTCTCTATGCTATAATCTTTTGTCGCGTTTTCGTGCGTGGATTGAAACCCATAAGAATTTTAGTAAGGTAAGTCGTGAAAAAAACGCGCTCGACGAGCGCGTTTTTTTCGACGTAATCAATAGCGAAACATCGATTCGTATCTTTTAAATCGGAAAAGTTGCGCTCTTAAACTTATATTTCTCCTACGGTTGGGTCAGCGCTGTATCCGCGATGTGGTAGTGTTAATCGGAAGCGATAGCGCTTATACGTGTATGGTCTTTGGAAAACAACCCCTGAATAAGAATGAGGAAGTTTTTCAGATAGAAGCTCTCGATACTGTTGAAATACGTTCCGAAACGATTCTTGACAATTCGTTGGATTAATGGCGCAATCGTCATGTCGGCACTCCTCTCCTTTTGTGTTATTTGGTCTACAACTTAATAATACGAGGCCGAGTGCCGACTTTCCTTTATCCATTATTTTACCCTCTTATCAAAGACCTAATTCCCTAACCTTTTCGCTTATCTGTTTTTCGTAATGTCCACGCACATGGTGAGTCATAATTACCGTATCAGCCGGATATTTTTGTTCGCGAATCGTTCGCGAACTGAAACTAACCACCATTTCCGTCTTGAGGAACGCACCCCCAGAGGTGATTCTCTCGCATATATCACCGATCCTCGATTTCACAACTGCCCATCCTTGGTTTTTCTGGATTTCCCTTCGAGTTTCTTCTGCGTATCCTTGATACTCGCGAGGAAGTCGCGTTCTACGGGGGACAATTCCTCTACCGTTCGCCGCCGGTATTTCTCGTATTCGGCGTTTGCTTTATCCAGCGCTTCCTGATGGCTCACCGTTCCCGCTCCGGGCAGCGAGCCTTTTCCATATCGTTGCGTGAAGTCGTCAAGCTCCGTAACCCAGTCCTTCATATACATCGGCCGACGCTGCATCGCCCGTAGTTCGGCGAGGTCGAAGAACGTCGAAACCATACGGTTCAGGGTTGCGCGTTCTTCTTCGGTCAGATAGTTTTTCGCGATACTCATCTCGGCTTTTTGCGGTCGTTCCCCCGAAAAAACGGTCAATCCCATAAAGGGGTGTTCGGCATCGGCTCTTTGAGCGATAACTTCGGCTGCCGTATGTCCGTACGCTCCATAATGTATTTTGTTCTGTACCGTTTTGAAAAATTCGAGAGATTCGGGCGTCCGCGGATCGTAATCGACGCTTGTTGCGTAGAGGTCGAGCAATTGCCGGTAAAACACTTTTTCGCTCGACCGGATGTCGCGGATGCGTTCCAGAAGTTCGCGCCAGTAGTTGCCGCCGCCTGCTTTTTTCAGAAGGTCATCGTTCATCGAAAATCCCTTAATCAAATACTCCCGCAGTACCTCCAACGCCCACCGCCTGAATTGCGTACCGCGTAGCGATTTCACACGGTAGCCCACCGAGATAATCACATCGAGGTTATAGTGCTTCGTGTTGTATCTTTTCCCGTCGTCGGCAGTTGTCAAGTATTCCTTGACAACTGAATATTCTTCTAATTCACCCTCTTTGAACACGTTGTTGATGTGAAGGCTGATGTTTTGTTTCGTCGTTTGGAAGAGTTCGGCCATTTGAGACTGGGTTAACCAGACGGTCTCATTCTCCATGCGAACTTGTATCTTCGTGCGGCCGTCTTCGGTTTGATAGATGATGATTTCTGTGTTATCCGATGTCATATCCTATTGCCCCTAACTTTTTCCGAATCTCTTCTTCCAGTTCGCGAGAGCGTTTGAAAAGCTCCGATAACTCTCCGGTTAATCGGGTCATTTTCTCCCCAAAGGGTTCGCCGTCGTCTTCCTGGTCCTCGATCCCGACGTACCGTCCCGGTGTGAGGATGTAGTCCTGCTTCGCGATTTCCGCCGTGGAGACAGCAGCGCAAAACCCTTTGACATTCTGAAGCGTTCCGTTATCGAAGGCTTCAAAAGTCGCAGCAATTTTCGCGATATCGTCTGTCGTCATCTCTCGCAGACGGCGGCTAACCATCGTTCCCATCTCGCCGTACGTGGGACGAAGAAGACGTTTTTCTCCGTGTAGGCGTCTTTGTCCTCAACGTCGTCATGATCCGCTTCCAGCTCGCGGTACCGTTCTTCGAATTTATCCGAGATGTACTTGAGAAAGATGAGCCCCAGGACGACGTGTTTGTATTCTGCCGCATCCATATTGCCGCGCAGGATGTCCGCCGCCCCCCATATCTGCTGTTCGAAACCGATTTCCGCCGTATTATTGCCGTTTGCCAACGCTCTTAACCCCGCTTCTCCCCGATTGGGTGTATCGCTTTTATTATTTTCGTACTGCGATATGTTAAATAAATATACAATTTCTGAACCAACGATCAATGAGGGTTCCAATAAAAAGAATAGTACCGTAAAAATGAAGAGAACCAACAAGCCCAATCGATTCGGAGCGCCACAGTTAATTATTTCCATTAGGCGAGCCTTCAGGTTCGCTTCGCTCCTTCTTTAGCCGACCTGAAAGGTCGGCGCTCCATATAACCTTCTTCTAACGCGGTTTATACGAATTTCTTTGTGATATGATTCACTCTCATATCAAAACGCTGCATTCTTTACTATTTCAGTATTCTCCTTAAGGTTCCCGATCCGAAATAGGCGCATTTCGAGAATGCTTTTACGCGTGTTGCCACGTGTCAATATAAGTATATCACGAAAAATCACAAATAGTAACAGAATGGACTTTCAAAGTAACAGGAGAGGGATAGCGAGTTTTGACCGCCTATTTACCCGAACTCGGCGAAAGCGAGAAAGAGATGAACTGATTCTTCCAAGGGATCGTCGAGCCGGAATTATTAGAAATTCGGCTTAATTAACCTCGCGTTGGGAACGGGTCACGCTCAATCTAAGCGCAATAACCCCTGTGTCGCGCAGCGCAGAGAACCGCCCTGCGCGTTATGAGCACCAAAAAAGATCGGATAGACCGTTATTCCACGTTTTTCGAGCGATTCTTTGATATCCAGATTATCTTCATGTTGGTTAAAACCCATGAGATAAGTGCGATCGTCTATCGGCAGCCCATTGACGACAAGATACTTCAGCTTTTCGATGCCGACTTCGATCAAATCCCAATCTTTTAACGCTTCCGGTATCCCTTCAATGAAAGCCTCGGGACAGAGGATCGCCAGTCCCTTTCGGGGTACAGACAAGGCGCAGTCGAGGTGCAAAACGGTCTTGCTGAGCGGAACCCTGATGACTTCATAGTCGCAACCCAGATAGTTTTTTAGCCACTTGTAGCCTACTTCGTTGGAGCCGACTGCGGTATTTTCGGAGTTGCCAACCAGGATCGTTTTACCTAAGACAATCACATCGCCGCCTTCAAGCAGCGGCGTATCATCGTCGTAGTCGCCCAGCAGCGGCATATGCGGCATTGCCACCCACTTGACCGTCGGCGCATTGCATTTTTCCAAAAGCAAAGTCCGGAATCCTTCTATATCGACGCGCCGCAACGGGGTCCGCAAATTGGCTT
>JAAYCF010000143.1 GCA_012744415.1 Thermotogaceae bacterium | reverse complement strand
TATGATGATATCCAGTATTCCGGATGGGTCTTTCCCCCGCTGACCACGGTAAGAATCCAGAAACACGAAATGGGATTCGAGGCTTTCCGCATGCTGTTGAGCCGGCTTTCCGGAAAGCGAAAGAAAAGACAACGGAAAATTTTACCGGTCGAAATTATCGTAAGAAAAAGTAGTTTACACTTTCAAAAGGAGGTACAAAAGAATGAAAAACACGATTTTTAAAGGTAAGTGTAGTCGCATTCTGATCGTTGCCCTTTTAATCCTTGCCCTTTCAACGGTTGCCTTCGGGAAAACCAAACTGCGGGTTACGACTTGGGCGGGGGCGGAAGAAACCGCTTTGGATGAAAGCATTATTGCCGAATTCATGCGATTGAATCCTGATTACGAAGTCATTTATGAGGCGGTGACGAGCGATAACTACTATCAAAAAATACTGACGGATATCGGCGCCGGAACACCGCCGGATGTGATCTTGCTTGACGCGGAGATGATCCCGAAATTTTTCGAAGGGAATTTTTTGACAGATTTGGCACCTTTCCTCTCCAGGCTGGCGAGAGAAGGATATAGCGGTAGCAACGTTTATGAGTACTTCCCGGTCTTAATCGACATTGCGCGCGTCGACCGAAAAATCTATTCGATCCCGAAAGATACCAGCCCCATGGGTATCTTTTTCAACAAGAAAATGTTCGATGAAATGGAGGTACCTTATCCTCCGGAAGAGGGTTGGACCATCGAACAATTCGTGGAAACCTCGAAAAAATTGACGAAAGATCTGGATGGCGATGGTCAAAACGATACGTGGGGTTTCGCTTTCCCGTCTTGGGTGGGAATCGTCGTCCCGCTTCTGTGGGCTGGCGGCGGAGAAGTATTCAGTCCCGACTTTTCCCATACCTCCGGATACCTCAATAGCGAGGTCAACGTGAAAACCTATCAGACGTACCTTGATCTCTTAAAACAGGGTTTCGCGCCTACTCCGCAGCAGGCTTCCGCTTTAGGAGGAAACTCCGCGCTGTTCTACACGGGGAAAGTAGGTATGATTCTGACCGGACGTTGGTTTAACGTTTCCATTAAAGGGCAGATCAAGAAAGGGTTGGACTTGCAGGTTGGCATCGCTTCCCTTCCGTTCGTCGACATTAACAAGAAAGATACGGTTTCTTACGTCTCCGGCTGGTCTGTTCCCTCGAATGTCCAGGACAAACGTGGGGCTGTGATGTTAGCCGCGTTCCTTTCCAGCGACTATGCGCAAAGGAAACGCTGTTTGGAAGGAAGCCTCGCGATCTCCGCGAACCAAGCCGTAGCCCACTTGCAGGGCGAAAACGATCCCCTCGATGCCGCTTTCATAAGCATGCTCGATTACGCGCGCGTCCCGGTGGGTTCTCAAACGAAGTTCTATCGTCCGAAATTTGAAGACCTTTGGGCCGAAGCCTTCGACAAGATCAACGTAGGTGGTGAATCTCTGAAAGCCGCGCTTGATTGGATGGTCGCAGAGATGGACGAAGCCATAGAAAAAGGCGAGAACTAAAGGACTTTCGGAAGCCGCGGGCGGTTTCACGCTCTCGGCTTCCGTTTTTGTTTCCACCCATCGTGTCGTCCGATTGAATTCTTTCTTAAAGAGACGGAGGTCTGAAAGTGAAAACCCAGGGAAAATTGTGGACTGTGTGTATCGTAGCTATCGTTACCATCATCTTCGGGTCCTGGGCATGGTATCATTCCGCTTCGTCGGCTTGGATGTCCACCGTCACTCAAAATGAGAAAAACGCGATTTTGTATGCCGAAAACAGTTTACAGTTAATGATGGCCCAATCGAATGGCCATTTGAACCGTACCATCGAAACTCTTGCGATGCATTCGGTCGATTTGGCTCAGGAGATGGTGGACCTAATCGCCTCTGACTTCGGGGATACCTGCCTTTACGTCTGCCTTTACGATTTTGACGGGAAGCGTATCGCGGCGAAGGGGGAAAACATACCGGAAGGATTCGAAAATTCTTCCTTTTTCGAGACAATGCGCTATTCAGATGGCCGCGCTTTGTCTGAGTCCAGTTTGCATTCGGGAACGCTTCATATTCAAACCGCCAGTCTCTTGGCCGATGGCTCCGCCGTTCTGGTGGGCCAGGATATCCTTCCGTTTTATCTGACCGGCCTCAAATCCATCTTGGGGCGCGATTTCTGGTTCTATTATGGTAACGATGAGCAGTTTGATTCCGTCTCGGTTCCACCCGTTTCAGAACCCGTTTACCCAAAGGACTACGAAGAAAAATTCCGCCATTTGTTTCAAATAGCGACTGATAGTCAACGCCCCGCTGCAACGCTCCTTCCTTACCAGGGTTCTACAGCAATGTTCACCGCGATCGCTCTATATGACGCCGAACATTGGGATGTGAAAGGGTTCCTGGTTCAAATCACTCCAAAGTCTTTTTGGCAAGCGGGTTCCGATCGCATCAGCTGGTTTGTTTGGATCGGATCGCTTTTGTCTTGCATTGTCGCGTCGGTTTTTCTGTCGCTGATTCATCGAAAGAGAGCTTCGGATACCGCTATTCGCGTAAAAAAGAAATACGTTGTCTACGCGGTATGTGCTTTTGCCCCGGTTCTTGTCGGTATACTCTACGGGTCATTCCTTTTCGTTCCGTCTCTTTTGAAAGAGTACGAGTCCAAATCCGCGTTCACCAGCGGCCGTGTGTTGTTCCAAGATCTATCCTCCGTATTCGATAAGGCGCGACAAGATCCGAAAGAGGTCATAGAAGAGATGAAACGAAGAACCCGAGATGAGTATCGGGTTCTTCCCGCCGGGAATCAATCTGATACGGTATCGGTCACCACGCTTTCAACGCGGCTTTCCAGATTGGTCTCTCCGCTCCGGCGCACCGGGTTTACAGAAGATATCGAAGTCGGGAAAGCTGAAATTGATCGAATCGGTTTCACTTATACCCGATTGGTCGCCCATGGATTCGAATGGCAGGTTTTCCGGGAAGAGACCTTTATGAACAACGAAATCCTTTCCGTTCAGTTTCTGGGTGCTATACTTTTTTTCGCCTTTTTGGTTGTTACGCTCGTTTTTGGATTCCTCGTGTATCACCTTCAAGACCGCTTATTGGTTCGAAACACATTTTTAGGTTACCTGTTCCTCGCTCCCGCGCTGGTTCATTTGATCTGGTGGGCGGCTGGGCCGTTAGGGTTTTCCCTTTTCCTGGCGTTTCGCAGATGGAGCGTGGTCGATCCCGCAAAACCGTTTGTCGGGCTCGATAACTTCATCGAACTCTTTCAAGATGGTAACTTTTGGAATGCCTTGAAAAATACAGCGGTCTACTCGCTTTACGTTCCGATCGGTATGCTGTTCTCGCTTTTGCTGGCGATGGCGGTAAACCGCGCCGGAAAAGTAGCGATCGCGCTTCGTGTCTTATACTACCTGCCGGTGGTGACCGCCGGCGTCGCGACGACGATCGTTTGGCGTTGGATTTTCAATCGGGATTTCGGCATCCTAAACTATATTCTAGGCTGGTTTGGTATTGGTAAGATCGCTTGGCTTGATTCGCCTCAATTCGCCCTACTTTCAATCATGATCATCAGTATCTGGCAGGCGATCGGAAGTCAGTTGCTCATCTTTCTGGCAGGACTGCAGGGAATTCCCATTGATTTTTATGATGCGGCTAAAGTTGATGGCGCCGGGAAATACAAGGTTTTCCGGCACATCACGCTGCCCTTGCTGAAACCAACCACGCTCTTCGTTCTCGTTACCAGTATTATCGGTTCTTTTCAGGTGTTCACGCCGGTTTATGTTCTGACTCAAGGTGGGCCTTTACGGTCCACGGATGTTGTTTTCTATCATATTTGGAAGGCGGCCTGGACGGAAATGCGTATGGGTTATGCTGCCGCGCAGTCGTGGATCTTGTTTTTGTTGTTGATGGTCTTAACCTACTTTGAGTTCAAGCTGTACGGAAAAGACAGTTGGCAGGCGTACTTTTAGGTCTTGGGAGGCGGAAGATGAATCAACGAAACCTAAAGAGCAGCGTCTCTGTGATAACGCAAATTCTGATCTATACCTTGCTTTTTCTGCTGGCCGCTTCGACGCTTTTGCCATATATCCTGATGATTTCCCTTTCGTTCATGGCGGAGTTCGAGATGTACCAAATGCCTCCGAGATTCATCCCGACAATCATGCGTTGGAGTAACTACATCGAGATGTGGCAAGCGCAACCCTGGGGACGGTATATCTTTAATACGCTTTTCGCTACTGTCGCCGTGCTCGTCGGACAACTCCTGCTCGTGGCGATGGGCGGTTATGCTCTGGCAAGGATGAAGTTTCCCGGCCGCGATTTCATGTTCAAGCTGTTCATCGTTTTTATGATGCTCCCGGGGGTCGTCACGCTCATCCCGGGTTTTATCATTTTGCATTCTTTGGGATGGGTGGACACGTTCATGGCACTGATCGTTCCGTCCTTAGGGAATATTTGGGGGCTGTTTCTGATGAGGCAGTATATGCTCAGTTTGCCTTCCAGCCTAGAAGACGCTGGTAGGATCGATGGCGCCAACCGGTGGCAGATTTTTTGGAAACTCATTCTTCCGCTTTGTAAACCTGTTCTTGCGACGGTCGGCACCTTTACTTTCCTAAGTATGTGGCGCTCCTTTTTTTGGCCGTTGATCGTAACACGTAGCAAAGAGATGCGTGTGATCGAAGTCGGGGTTGCGATGTTCTCTTCCCAGTACATCACAAATATCCCCGCTCAATTGGCTGCTGCGACGTTGTCTTCCATTCCGATGATATTGGTTTACCTCTTTGCCCAGAAGTGGATCGTTCAAGGAATCAAGATGACAGCCGGTTACGACCGATAGGGGGAATCGCTTATGGAGAAACGTGAATCGGGCAAAAATGATGCGTTCTGGATTTGGGAACCAACGCCTGATGCTAAAGAACAGATGCGCCTATACTTGGGGGACCGCCCCGTCGTTCTGTGCGGGCGGGGATTGTCGCTCCTGACCGAGCTTGGAATCGAAACGCCGTCAGGCATTCGGATCGAACCCATCGAGAAGGTTCCTGGGCCTTGGGATAAACGGGGATTTCAAAGTTATCGGGATCACCCGGTCTTTGTCGGTCTATATGGAGGATTCTACTCTCTGTTGTTAGACCTCCTGCCGTCGCCTTATGGAGAGGTGGCTTTGTATTGCGGAGAAAAAGCGAAAATCGTCGCCGTCGAGAAACGATTCATCGATTATCTTCGACATCGACCGATCCTTTGGGAATACGAGAAAGAAAACATCCTCTGTGTCGGCGGGTTTCTCTATCGGGATGACCGGGCTCACGGGCCTTATGCCCCGATAACAGAACGATTCCGTCGTAACATCGGCGCCTATCTGCGCCGCGAATCCGAATCCCCCGTTTCTTTTTGGCCTCCGATATCCCGGGGTTTTATAGAAGAACGATCTGCCTCTTATGAACCGCGGATCGAAAACATCCGAACGGTGCCCGCCCCTTCGCCTCTGCGCATCACCTTATTAAAAGAACAATTGGGCAATTACGCGAACACATCTGGCAGCCGCATTTTGGTTAACGCGCGCGATAACGGCAGTGTACAGGAGGTATGGGCGCATCCCTACCGCATCCTCAACCGCCTCGATATTGGAATCGACGGGACGGACCTTTCGGAAAGCCTTGTGCAGACGATGATCGAGCCCGCTTACATTCGGTTTGAGACGGAGATCGCCACGGTAACTCTCTTCGCAAACTGTGACAAACCCTTCGCGTATCTACAAATCGATTTTCGCGATCGCATCTCTCATCGCGTTGACTTCCATTTTGAAACGGATTTAAGAATCTCTTGGCCGATGGATGATGACTATAACGGCAGAACCTATTACTGGAAAGACCCGGCGGCTGGGTGCGTGTCCTTCCGGACGGAAGAAGGACGGTGTCGGGCATGGTTAAAAACGAATCATTCAGCGGAAATTCAAGCAACTCCTGATTCGAACACGCTTACAGGAGTCCTTAGCGTGAACGCGACAGAAAGCCTTTCTTTGATAATCGGCGCCAGCATCGACGAAGAGAAGCAGCCGATGGAGCTCTCCCTTGAGGAAGCACTACACCGCGCTACCGCAGTCTACCAAGGTTATCTCGACCGAACGGTCCGCATACGAACCGACTCTCCTGCTCTGGATCGTCAAATTGAGCGGGCGAAAACCGCCGCTTACAAATTCCGGGTTTGGACCCCGGGTATCGGCGCCGGTTTGGTGGCCGGATATGCCAATAGCCGTCCGGGTTGGAACCGAGCCCGGCCCGGATACGCCTGGTACTTCGGCCGAGATAGTGAATGGGTTTCTCTGGGGATGCTCGGTTGGGGCGATTCCGAAACGGTACGGGAGAATCTGGAGTTGCTGATGCGGTATCAGGAGTTGACCGGCAAGATTTACCACGAACTTTCCACTAGCGGCGTGGCGCACTTCGACGCGGCCGATTCGACCCCTCTTTTTCTTTTGACGGCCGTTCGTATGATTCGGCAAACGGGTGACCTCAACTGGTTCCGCCGGTATCGGAATAATCTCCTGAAAGCGCTTGAATACTGCGCAACAACCGATACGGACAATGATGGGCTCATCGAGAACACCGTTGCCGGTCACGGGTGGGTGGAAGGCGGGAAACTGTATGTGTCCCACGCCAGTCTGTACCTAAACGTAATCTGGCTGGCCGCGCTCAGGGAATTAAACGACCTGTTCACGGAAACAGGGGAGTGCCCCGAGGCGTGGGCTTCTTTAGAAAAGTGGCGTCAAAACGTCGAAAAAAGTATTACGCGTTTTTATCATCCGGTGAAAGAACGGTATGCGATCGGTATCGATAAAGAAGGACGGCGCTTGGATTATTTCACCATTAAGCCGGCGGTTGGGGTTTATCTGCGCGTTCTATGCCCGACAAAGACGGCAGCGCACGTTCGGGAATTCGCCAGCTCCGATTTCTCGACGGATTGGGGCGTTCGGATCATCGGGAAGAGCAGTGGCATGTACAACCCAGCTGGATATCATGAAGGTTCGGTGTGGCCGTTATTCACCGGTTGGGCTTCATTGGCGGAATTCGCTTCCGGCGCCACGTTGAGTGGCTTTACCCATGTCTGCGCCAATTTGGCGGATTCCGAATATTTTGCGAAAGGAACCGTCCACGAAGTGCTGCATGGAGAGGTCTACCGGTCGTCCGGCGTTTGCCCGCATCAAGCATGGTCCGAGAGCATGGCTGTGCAACCTTGGATCGAAGGCGTGGTCGGATTCTCTCCGGACGCTCTGAAAGCAGCGGTTTTCCTATCTCCTCAGATACCGGCGAACCTTTCCCGATTATCTGTTTCACGCTTGATGTGCGGGAAAAACGAGATAGCGATGGATTACGAGAGAGACCACGAAATCAGAGAAAGCGTCTTCGTCCGCCAACGGTACCGGTTGCGATCGCTCCGAACTCTCGCTCTTGCCTTTCAGCCGTTTATTCCGAAGCAAGCGGAAGACGTAGAGATCACCGTTCGGCGATTAAGATCGGAAGCTTCGGAATACCCTGCGGAATCCGAAAAACGCTACCGATACCAGACGTGTTACGGCGCTCCGGATATCGGTGTCGGGATCCAATCCGCTCAAATAAAACTCCCGGTAGAGACGCTTTCCGACATAATGGAGATCATCATCGCCTATCACTTGCCGTTCGAACTCAAAGCGGTGGTTCCGGTATTCGTTGAACAGGAACCGAGCCGGTTGCCGCGAATCATCGGGTGGGAGAAGCGAAACGGCCGATGGGCAATCGAAATCGAAGTGCCCGGGAATAGGGAAGTCACATTGGAAGGGTTTATCGGGAAAAGGTGCTGCGTGAAAGGCGCGATCTATCACGAGGGGCGTTTGTATTGTCGGGCGGAAGGCGCAGAAGATGAATATCATCCGCATACAATCGAAATAGAAGGATAGAACAGGAGGGAATCAAAGAAATATGGAAAGAGATATCTGTTCGTTTCTGAAGCGTTCTGACAAGTGGTATATCGGCGGTGGGAAAAAGCTCATCTGGACGCCGCCGTTTCCGAGCTTTCTCCATCATCCCGGCCTTTGGGACAATGCGGGGTATTATGATTTTCGGGTGGATCCAGGCTTCACCTACGATATCCTGAACGCAGGTGTCTCCTATGAATGGCGACAAACCAAACGGGAGTGGACCCCCGCATGCTGGACTTGCGCCTACGAGTGCGACGATCTGATTCTGAAAGAAGAAAAGGCGCTCTCCCAGGGTGATTTTTTGGGCATTAAAGTGACGCTGACGAACCGGACTGAAAAGGAGCTGACGCTGCAAACGGTTTTATGGACGGCGCAGAAACGGAACGAAGACGAAACATTGGAAGACACCCAATTAATTCGCCGGCGCGCCGATCATATCGTATATAAAAAGCGTTTGGTGAAAGGCGTCCGAAAACCGGTGACGGCCTATGCCGGGCTGATCCTTCAAAATGGCCGCAGCGCCAACGTTTCGTTTTCGGAAAATACCGGAAATCTTCCGAATTGGAGACTCACACCGTTTTACGAAAAATTGTCGCCCGATGGGTTGTTAAACGAAGAGTCCACAGACGGCATCTCGTTGAACGGGCTGCTTTATATGGGAATCGAAGCCCCGTTGACCCTTTTGCCCGGCCAAACGAAGTCCTTCCTTTGCGGAATGGCGATGGGCAGCAGCGCCGAAGTCGTGGAACAGACGCTTCACGATTCGATGGCGCAGGACATCGTGGTGGAATCGAAAACGAACTGGGAGAATTACTTCCGTTCGGTCCCCGATTTTTCTTGCTCAGAACCGAAACTCGAAAAATATTACTGGTATCGGTGGTACGGACTACGGCTGTTCACCATCGACGTAGAGGACGGAAAGATGCACTATCCCGCCGTAGCCGAAGGGTTGGAGTACTTCAGAGTCTTCATCACCTACAGCGCGCAATGCCATATGCTGGAAACCCGTTGGATGAAAGAGGATGCCATCGCGAAGGGGAGTCTGAAGAACTTTATCGAAAATCAGCGTTCGGACGGCTCTTTCGCCGGACACATCTATCTGAACGGCGTACAGGAAAACGGATTCTACCACGCGGATTGGGGGCGGGCTCTACAGGAAGCGCAAGCGATCCATCCCGATGTTGAATACCTGAAAGGTGTTTATGAAGGGTTGAAAAGATATGCCGCTTTCTTCGATGAGGTACGAGACCGTGAAAATAGCGGATTATACGATGTGGTCGATCAATTCGAAACCGGGCAGGAGTTTATGAGCCGATACCAGGCGGTAGACGAGATGGCCGACCGATACGGGTGGATCAACAACATCCGGTTAAAAGGAGTCGACGCAACCGTCTACATTTACAACTTGAAGAAAGCGCTCGCGCGGATCGCGGACAAGATCGGCAAAGTTGAAGAAGTCGCGCGATGGACAACCGGAGCGGAAAAGATTCGCGAAGCGGTTTTGAACAAGATGTGGGATGAAGAAGACGGGATGTTCTACGACGTGAATCCAAGGGATTTCACGCGGACGAAGATCAAAGCCGCGGTCTGTTTCTACCCCTATATGACCGATATCGTATCTGAAAAGCACCTCGCGGGTATGAAAACGCACCTGTTGAATAAAAATGAATTCTGGACGCCCTATCCCGTACCGGCAACGGCGGTGGGCGACGCTTACTTCGATCCCTGGGCGCAATGGAAAGGGAAGCGGCACAACTGCCCCTGGAACGGTCGAGTTTGGCCGATGACGAACAGCCACATCGCGGATGCTTTGGGAATCTCCGCTCGCCGATTTTCAGATAAGGAACTCCGAACGAAAACCGTCGAATTCATTAAAAAGTTCGTCGGGATGATGTTCTATGAAGGCGACATTGAACGCCCGAACTGTTTCGAACACTATAACCCCTTCAACGGAAAAGCTTCGGTATACCGAGGGGTCGACGACTATCAGCACTCATGGGTTGTAGACCTTTACTTCCGATACATGATCGGGTTAACGGTCGGCGAGACGCAGATCGAAGTCGATCCGTTTCCTTTCGACTGCGCCTATGAAGCGAAGGGAGTTCTCATCGGCGGAAAACGCTGGGATTTCTCATGGGATGGGAAGCACTACGCTATTTCTGTGGACGGAACCGTGATCCATCAGGATGCGCGGCTTCACAGGACGGTGTTCGACAAGTAGCCGGTCTTGCACGTGTTGATAACCTCCGGTCAGACAAGGATTGTTATGCTATCGTTTCGGAAGTGACGGTTTTTTCCGGGGCTTGGACAGGTAAAACAGTAAAAATTCTCCAAACAGCGTGAAAACCATGGTCGTACCCGGGGGGGCATTAAGACGGTAGCCTAAATACAGTCCGAAATAACATGCGAAAAGGCTTAGCAAAACCGAGTATACGATCATCTGCTTAAATGACTTTGCCACGAATCGGGCTGTCACGCCGGGGGTTATCAGGAACGCGTTCACGAGGATAACCCCGGCGATTTTCACGGAAGCGACCACGCTCAGCGAAAGGCACAGTAGTGTCAAGTAATGGATGAAAGCGACCGGCACACCGTAGTGTTTGGCCATTCCTTCATCGAAAGCATAGAACTGTATTTCCCGAAAAAAGAGCGCGACAAAACCGGTGACCGCGATCGCGACGACCAACAAAAACCAGAGATCCGTTTCGGAAACCAGGAGGATATTTCCGAATAAAAAACCCATCATGTCCGGAACGTACCCCTTTGTCAGGGAGACGAAGAGGATTCCCAGCGCCATAAACAGCGGGAGGAAGATCCCGATCATATTGTTTTCGGAAGCTCTCTGTTTCCGGCTGAAAAAACTGACCCCGAAGGCGAAGAGGATGGCGGCGAGAACCGCGACAGGTAAAGTGCTCACGCTGATCAAAAAAGCGAAAGAGACGCCCGCGAAGGTCGCATGCGCCACACCATCGCTGATATACTCGATCTTACGGCTGACGATGATCGGGGAGAGCATTCCGCTCAACACGCCGACGAACAGAGAAGCCAGAAAGGCGAGAAATAAAAAGTGATATTGTATCAGATCGGAGAAAAAGCCTTTCATTGCGAATGCTCCTTCTCGAAATGGTGGGTTCCTCTGATCAGGATATCAAAGTCCTCGGTATAGACGCTTCTTAAGTCTTCAGAAGACACGGTGGCCGCATCTTTATGGCAATGTAGCGATTTATTCAGGCACATAATCGTGTCGCAGGCATTCAAAACCAGCCCGATATCGTGGCTGACCAACAATACCGAGCGCTGCCTTTCTTTTCGCCATTGCGCCAACAGTTCGTAAAAGGAAGCCTTCCCCATCTCATCCACTCCAGCTTCCGGCTCGTCGAGGATGAGAAGATCGGGATGATAGGCGATCGCCCGCGCCAGCATCAAACGCTGATACTCTCCACCTGAAAAGAAGGTGACCGGCTCCTCGGACAACTCGCCAATCCCAACCCGTTCCAGCAGTCGGTGGCATTCCTCCCAGTCTTCGCTAGAAAAAAAGCGGAAGATCCCGCGTCGCCGATACAACCCCATTGCGACGACCTCCCGCGCCTTAATCGGGAAATCTCTCTGGAAATCCTTTCGTTGCGGCACATACCCGATCCTGCCTGAAAACCGAACCGTTCCCGTATACCGCTTAATCTCGCCAACAATGATTTGCAGAAGCGTTGACTTCCCAGCGCCATTCGGTCCGATGATCCCCGCGAATTCACCTTGCTGCAACGAAAAGGTGATACCGCTTAGGATATCGTGCCCACTTTTTTCATAGGAAACTTGGGAGACTTCCAAAATCGGCGCTGATTTCATTTTTCACCCTCCGATATTCAACGTGCCCATCTAAGGGAACACGCGTTTGATTTCCGCGAAATTAGACGATAAGAGTTCGGAAATTGAGGCGGCATTCCAACCCAGGGGATCCAAGGTTCCGATCCCGATCTTTCCCTCCTTTGACAGGATTTCGACATATCGCTGAGGCTGCTGTGGCTCCATAAACATAGCGACGACGCGTTTCTGCTTCAGCCCGTCGATCAGCGCTTTCATCTCGCCCGCCGTCGGTTCATCCCCTTCTCCTTCAAAGATGGATTCGAGTATCAAACCGTATCTCTCGAAAAAATACAAAAAACTCGGGTGAGACATCAATACGGTCTTCCCGGAATAGTCGGACAGATAGGTTTTCATTTCCAGATTTTGCGCTTCGATCGACGTGATCATCTGCTGGCTAATCGAGAGATAATAGGTTTGATTTTCCGGATCAACGTCGATGAGCAGGTCCCTCAAACCCGGGATGATTGCTTCGCACAAAAATACGGGATCCAACCAGATATGGGGGTTAAAACCCTCATCCGTTTCACCGGGAGATTCGGACGCGTGGTCTTTGCCGGCGTGAGAATGTCCGGCCAACAAACGGTCTTGTGACAAAAAATCGCTCGCGGCAATGACCGTTTTCCCGCTGCTTCTGAATGACGCGAGGGTCGATTCAAGGTAACTTTCAAGATGGAGTCCGTTATAGAGGATGATGTTCGAGTCATAAAGCAACTTCACTTGCGTGACGGAAGGCGAAAAAGTGTGGGGATTCTGGGAGGCATCGATTAGCCTCCTCACCTCCACATTTTCCGTTTCAAGCGCTTTCAAGATTAAATAATAGGGTTGTATCGTCACGGTAATCCTTATTATGGGAAAGACCGTAACAGCGGCGCACAAGAGGAGAATTCCCAAAAACACGCCTTTCTTCATCAATTGGCCTCGCTTTTCCGAACCGGGTCTTTTAGAAGAATAAAGAACCTCTTTTTTCGGATCAAAGTTGGATTTTTTCGAATGGTCGACACCGTTGGCAGTAACCGGTAAAATAAAAGACATGATCCGTGATCGTGAAATTGTTTTCTAGCTCCAATCTATCTTGTATCTCTTGGGCGAAACAAACGTGAAAAGCTTGAATCGACTGGCACCGTTTGCAAAAGAGGTAATGCGCCGGGTGTTCGCGGTAAGAACAATAGAAACGAAACGGCGTTCCGAAGGATAAAGAGAGCGCCTTTCCGGTTTCTTCAAGATAAAGCAGGGATCGGTAAATACTCGATAAGTTAGGTTTTAACCTCAAGCGTTCCCGTATTTGTTCGACGGTCAAGGGGATTTCCGATGCTTCCAGAATATTCAGGATATGCTGACGCAACTCCGAAAGTTTTTTCACGTGATTCCTCCACGCAAATCATTTGCGCAAATCATTTGCGTTATTCTACCAGATCGGTCTGCGAAAAGTCAAGAGAGAGATCATAGCGGGGATAGACGATTCCCGATATTTCGCGCCCTGAACGGTAGAAACAAGAGAAGAGGGAAACACCCGGTTTGGGGTTTCCGAACTATTGGAGGGCCCAACTTTAGTTGGGCATGATTCTATCTTTCGCTAACGATGGGGTTTCGGAGAGTGTTGGTCGATAACGCTTGTGGTCATCCTCGTCGGTTTATACGAGTCGAAAAAGGTAAACCATGAAGTTGCACCTACTGGAAAAATGTAGCTGGAGCGCTCCAAAAATAGGGCATGGTTCTATCTTTGGCAATCATCGGGATTGATGGGAAGGATGTGAGATAATTGTCACGAACATTTTTGCCGGGAAAAGAAGCCGAACTTTAGAGCACCTAACTTTAGTTAGGTATGAGTTTTCTCTCGTTTTTCCGCGGTCAAGAACGAAGGGGCGCGTTTCCGTGAAGCGGTTGCAGAAAAAGGTCTGTGAGCGTAAAGACAGTCGTTACGCCGATGGTTCTTACACTCTCTTGGATTCCCACTTGCCCCGTCGATAAGCGAAATACATCACGAGCGCGGCCGTGGCGTCTGTCAGCACTAACGTTAACCAGATGGTCTCGATCGGCAAATGCAACGCAAGGATAAAAATCAAGAGCAGCGGAATCAGAACGCACCCACGGCTGATGACACTGGAAGTGATAAATGGCTTCATATAACCAGCGCCCCCGAAAGCGGAAGCGTACCCGTAAAAAATCCCAAGAAAAACCGTTCCCGGGCCGATGAAACGGATCATATTAATTCCCAAACCGATCACCGTCGGATCGTTAATGAACATACGCATGATTAGGCCCGGAAGTAATAACGCAAAATCTCCGGTGATGCCCATTAATAAAGCGCCGACGATAGCGGTGGCCTTAACGGTCTTGCGCGCCGTTTCAATTTGATTGGCGCCCAGGTTTTGCCCGACGATGGCAGTGCTTCCGACATACATACCCAGAAGAGGCATCACTAATAAGCCCGAAAACCGGTTTCCGATACCGATCGTGGCGACGGCGACGGTGCCGAAGGTCGCGATGATTTTCATCGCGATAAACCAGGAGACGTTTCTGGTCAGCATTTCGAAACCGGTGGGAAGGCCGATCGTTATCAGCTTATAATCGATGGACCAATCCAACTTAAGCAATCCTTTGAAGGATATCTTCGGGCCTCTCTTTCCGGAGTAGAGCAAATAGAATCCGATCGTGAAGGCGATGGAAATCGAAATGACGGTTGCCAGTCCGGCGCCAAAAATACCGAGGTTCAAACCCGGCAGCGAGGTGCCCGGAATACGTTCGAATATAAAAATCGGATCGAGGATGATGTTAAGAACCGAAGCGAAAAGCATAATCATCATCGGGCTTTTGGCGTCGCCGATACAGCGTAAAGCCGTGTTTACCGTATAGGAAGAGAACATCACCGGAAGAAAGAAGAGACGGATAAACCCGTAATCCAAAGCGTGGTCTAACACGGCTTCATCCGGCGCGAGAAAACCCAATAACGGACGGAGGAAGACCAGAAGGAACGCCATGGCCAAAAGAGCAACAAGCGCTTTAAAGGTGAGCGTTTGTTCGATCACGCGGTTGGTTCGTTCAAGATTTTTCGCGCCATAGCTCTGTGAGATCAATGAAACAGAACTGATTCCGATAATTTCGTTTAACGCTTCTACGGACCAGAAAACGGCGGCGAAAATTGTGACCCCCGCGACGGCCGCGCCCGATATCCGCCCGATCCAGATCATATCGACCACATCGTAAAGGGTTTGGCCTAAAAAACCCAAAGCGGTCGGTATGGACATCGCGAAGAGGTTTTTATAGACCCCGCCGGTCGTTAGGTCGCGTTTTTCTTCTATTTCGGATTTCTCACGCGGATGAAAAATATCAACCCCTTCTTTTTGCTGCGATCAGACTTTTCGAACGATGAAAATTACGCGGCGCGCTTCCTCATGAAACGCGTTCAGAGCTTCATCATAGATGGAAATCGGTTTAAAACGGGCGAGTTTGAACAGCAACCGGTATTGAGCGACAGAATACATGCGGCTACTGACCCAAACGGTCTTTTTTTCACCATTTTGGTCGATTTCAGCTGGCGCGTACAGGCGTTCAGTCAGTTCATCCCAGTGTCGCAGCAGCTCTTGCCCTCCTTTTTGCGTGATTTTCCGCGTATTGGAGATAATATTGGTCCGATTCGGAGCTTCTATCAATAGCAGACCTCCGGGTCTTAGCGCCTTCCAGAACAGTTTAAGGACGTAAAAATCCGTTTCGATATCGAAGTAACCGAAGCTGTTGAACCAGTTGACGACGGCTTCAAAGTGGCCATCGAAACGAAGATCGCGCATATCTCCAACCGAAAAATCACCTGGTAGCCCTTCCGCCGAAAAGCGTGATCGCGCGGTTTCGATGAAGCGGGGATTAGCATCAATGCCGGTGAGTTTTATTCCGCGCCGGGCTAAATGGATACCCACTCGGGCATCGCCACAGGGACAATCGAGTACGTCCATTCCCTCGCGCAATTGCAGCGCCTCCCAAATGGTATCGGCATCGGCCTTGCCCGCTTCTTCCGGTTTGAGCCACAAATCGTCCGGCAGTTCCAAAAACCATTCGGGATTCCGCCCTTGCTCTTTATCGGGAGCCATTTCAAACAATAGGTTCTGAGCTTCTTTCTCCAGTTCTCGGATCAAGGAAAAATCTTCAAGCAGAACCTTTCTGTCTTCGTGACACAAATAGATATCCGCGGGGGAGGTGAACAAATCCACCGTGCGCTCGACCTCTCCGCTTTCCAGGCAAGCGAGGAAATTGCCGCCTTTTACCGAAGGCAATCCTGCCAGTAGCGTCACGCCCGGTATGGCGTCCAGCGACCCTTCCCGGATCGACGAAAGAAATTTAAACAGCGCATACCGACGGAGTGTGTAAGGAAAATCCCAACGCGTTCGAAAGGCATGCGGAGTTAAGTAGGCATCAAGACTCATTTCAAGCTGCGTATACCCTAAACAGGAGCGCAAAAGCTCCTGAGAAAAGCTCCCGCCCATCGCGCGCGCGCCGCATTCGATCAAGACGGGACCGTCGGCCGTGACCATGATTTCGATATGCGCGGCTCCTACCGAAATCTTGAGCGCGTCTAAAACTGCCGTAGCATAGTGGAGAATCGCGTCGGTATCTGCTCCGAAGTCCGGAACGAGTTCGACGCCGTCGTAAACGGAACGCCCGTCAACGGTCTCGGTTTTGCTGTACCGCCAGAGATCGGTGATACGGTGCCATCCTTTGCAGGAAACGGTATTGACGACGATTTCATATCCGGAGGCGTATTCCTGGACGATAACCGCGGTAATCGGTTCTCCGAAAATGGACTGGGTACCGATGAGATTCGAAAAAGCGCGCGTGGCTTCAACAATCGTATGGCAGATAAAGAGACCATCCGCGCCCGCGCTTCTGGCGGGTTTGATCACGACGGGAAACCGGCCTCTATCTTTGATCCAGGATAAGAGCGGGGACAAAGTGTCGAATTTTCCATAGTCCAGATGTCGGATACCCGCTTTGGAAACGGCTTCGTACATTAAAAATTTATCGCGGCGGGCGTGAGTTGACGCCCAACCGTTGCCCGGCAACCCCATAAAGTGGGCTAATTGGTCCGCTAATTCCACACCGGATTCACATCCGGGGATAACGGCTATCGGGCGATAGGATTCCAACGCTTCGACGATCTTTTCGACTGGCTGAGCGCCATCGATGAGGGCGGTGTAATAAGAGGCGTTTTTTTTGAGTGAATCGTTCGCAATGTCGGTAATATGGGCTTTCAAAGTATTTGGAGTGGAACGGACGTGGACGATCGGAATTCCTCTTTCTTGAAGCAAAGGCATGTAGAACGAGCCGGTAGAATACCCGTCGACGATCGCTACGCAACCTAACGGACGATCCATGGTTACCTCCCATGTATACCTCAGTTTTATTTGAATTTTAATAAAGCCGAACATAAAACAGATGAAGAAAGAAAAAAGAAGTCGATTTTCCGACGCTTAAGCAGATAACGGCCGTGTAACTTTATGACCCGCCCATCCGAACAAAAGCGCGAATCGCCTCGACCCATGCGCCACACGATATGAACGGACGGGAGCGCGAAAAACAAACTAAATATAATTATAGCATATATCCGCGCGCAGGGCGTATCAAGTGTGGGTATTGCGCCGTCGCAAAAAAAAGGGGCGCTTACGTCGCGATGATCGGCAGGGTTATCGGTGAGTCGCCAAAAACGCTTTCTCCGGGATAAATGCGCGTGTTATCGCGCG
>JAAYCF010000142.1 GCA_012744415.1 Thermotogaceae bacterium | reverse complement strand
GGGTGTATCGTGTCGTATACTTGAACGGCGTCTTCCAAACTGGAAGAATACTTTAGTCCGACTAATTCCCGAAGATTCAAAATCATTCTCAAACCGCTGCCCCCGTTTTTGCTGACGAAGGATTGTCTGTAAACCGAAACCCGTAGTAAGAGAGGATCGCTTCCGTTTCAGAGGGGTATCGCCGGTCTAACAATCCCGTCAAAGCGTCACTGCAGGCGTTTTCGTCAAAAACCAGGATTTCCCGGTATTGCGTCGACAGAACGAATAAGGGTCTCAAAATGCGCGCTTGGATTGGCAGGGGACTTAGTCCCAGCTCTTTTGCGGATGGTAGATTGATCTCTCTTTCCTTCAAAAAGCCTTCTTTTTCTTTGTTGCCCGCGCTTTCGGGATCGTATTCAGTGACGTAGAGGACTTTGTGCGGTGGGCTTGAGATGAGCGTCAAATAGAGCACATAATCCGTAATCGCTTTTTCCTGCACGGTCGCGTACCCTTTGAAACAAGCCTTCGTCATACACCGGATAAATCTGCGGATCAGCCGGCGTGGGGGTTTCGCTTGTCCATAACCTTGCGTTAACTGCCCGGATAACCTCTTCGCTTTCTTCAAGTAAAATACTGCCGTCAAAAAGAATTCCTCCTTTGTGTCAGTTGCCTCGGATTACGGATTTCGAGTCGGTTCCGATTCAGATGTCAAAGACAGGTTATCTACCTCCGATACTTCACGTCCAAACTTTAAAGTGACTCAATGCGGTATACCGAAAACCCAAAGGTATAAATACAAGAAGGGGACACACACGCGCGTGTGTCAGTTTCGGAAACAAACGACTAAAAAACCTCCGCGTTCATTTGAGATGAGGATGAACGGACAAAGCGTGAGACAGAACCGAAAAGTTCGCGAAAAACTCTTGTAAGGCGAATAAACGTGTAGATGATCTGCAAGTAAGCTGATTTTGTCCAAAACCACAAAAACCGAAAAGCGATAGCGATTATAACAAATCACTTGAGGTTCTTACAAATCATGCGAAAAGCCGTATAACTTGTGCTTGCCTGGTTCTTGGGCCTCATTAAACACTAATACGGAAATAAGACCGGATTAATTCAATTCGACTCTCGGTAATCAAAAGTGGGGGTAAACGCGTGCGTGACGCCGGGATACAAGACCAGCTCTTCCTCCGATAGCTCATTCTTAAAAAACCTCCGATAGTGCTTACTGTATTTTTTTATCCAGAGAAGCAAGTTCGCCTTTTCTTTAGGCGGGATATTCGAGAAAGACAGAGCCTTATTTACTTTTCTCGCTGGAAAAGAACGATACAACTGGCTGAATGCGACATGAGCGAAAGTTTGGGAAATAAAAGAAACACCTTCCATATTAACGACGACCTTCGAGCCGGTCCTCAATTCTTTCTCAATTTGGTAACACAAGTTATCCGCCGAACGGAAATCTGCCGCCAGATTACCTTTGATTATCGCGATCACATCCAAAATAACTGTTTTCAAAGCGTTCTCCTTTCATTCTCAACGCGTTTCTTCGTTAAAGCAAGTGAAGCCGCCGTAATCCAAAAGAAGTTCGAAGTAATCCGGGTATACTTCGATCACGAAGCGGATATACAAGGCGATGGAAGACTCGAAGATGATGACTTCCTTGAATTGAACGCTTATTAAGCCTAAGGGAGTTTCTGAATTGCTAAAGTTTTCCTTCGGGATCAACGAATCCAAGAAATCGATGTCGAGGCGGAGCGTTTCTAGTTCCCGTTTGAGTATAGCGTTTCGAGCCGCTTTCGGGTTGAAACTCATAATCAGGTATATCGGGATTTCCGGATCGCTAATCAACTTCAGATACGTGGCGTATAGAGAGGGATATTCTGACACGAGCCTGAGGTGCCGTAATTGCATCGCGGCTCCTATATGTGTGATTAAGCGGTTCTGGTATTTTTTCAGGTCTTTTTCGACTTCGTCCGCACGTTTGTAGCCGTTCCGGATGCAGATATTCAAAATCGTCATACTTTTCGCGGCCTGGCGTCCTAATGCGGTGTGAATCTCGTAAAGAATCCGGTTAAGCAGTATCATAAAACCTCCCTTCGGTAGTGAACGGCAGCCTTCTTGGCTTTTCTAAACGATTCTGAATTGAAGGCTCTATTCCATGATACACACTTATAAAAAGTGGCGAGTTCGATGTTATTGTTCGGCGCGAAAAAACCTTAGCATCACAGGAAGAGAGCGTGGAATCCCGTTACAACCCGGGAAATC
>JAAYCF010000141.1 GCA_012744415.1 Thermotogaceae bacterium | reverse complement strand
CGCCGGATTCGAAGGATGGGCACCGATCCCTATCGCCCCTTTCGGGACAGCGAACGGCAAATACCGTCTGAACAGCCTCGCCTTCCATACCGGCGCTTATCTGACCAACGATCCCGCCCTCTTTCAGTTGATAGCGGGGATTCAGGTGGACTTCGGATTTCAATATTGGGTCAATATGAAAATAGGAATCGATCTCGTTTTACAGAAAGATAAGATCAGTCCGAAGTTTTCGCTGAATTTTACCGATATTTCTTTTGGTTGTAACAGCGAAGCGTATGAAAAGCCTCTGACGTTTACGTCTTTACTACCGTAACGGACGATATCGGAAGACTCTGGATAGGGATAGGTGATCCTGATGGCCAAAATCGAACTGTTCAAAGAGATTATGCAGATGGTTTCCCCGGGAACGGAGCTTCGCAATGGAATCGATAACATCCTCAGCGCTAATAGCGGAGCTCTGATCGTATTGATGAGCGAAGAGGATATCAAGCGTTGGCAAACGCTCGTTCAGCCAGGTTTCTACGTTAATTGCGAATTTACTCCCCAACGCTTGTTTGAGCTTTCGAAGATGGACGGCGCCGTGATCATAACAGAAGACGCCAAAAAAATCCTCTACGCAAACGTCCAGTTGGTTCCGAATTCCGATATTCCCACGTCCGAAACGGGGATGCGCCATCGCAACGCCGAAAGATTCGCGAAGCAAACGGGGCGGCCAGCCGTCGCCATCTCCCGGCGAAGGGCGATCATCAGCGTCTATTGGGGCGGTTTTCACTACGTTTTAAATGATTACAATCTCCTCTTTACAAAATTGAACCAAGGGCTGAAAGCGTTGGAAAAATACAGTGAGAGTTTTGCAAAAGCGTTAGATGCTTTGGAAATCTTGGAAATCGAAGGTTTAGTAACGCTCTTCGACATTAGCAAAACCATCGAAAAAGCAGTACGCGCCCAGATGATCGCCAATGAAATCGAACCCTATATCTTGGAAACGGGGATAGACGGCCGATTGATCCAAATGCAAAAAGACGAGATGCTGCGAGAAATCATTGAAACAATCGAACTGCTGGTGCTGGATTATTACAATGCCGAAACCGCTCTCGAAGAAAACAAACTCAAAGAGGTCTTTTCAAGATTCTTCCAGATGACTGAAAAGGAATTGGGAGATTACAGCCGAATCGCGTCGGTTTTGGGATACAAATCCGACACGACGATCACAGAATTTACGGTCTTTCCAAAAGGGTTTCGGCTGCTTCGAAAAATCCCGAAAATCCCGATGTCCGTTATCTACAACCTGGTTCGGCAGTTCTCCAACCTAACGGGCATTGAAAGCGCGACGACAGAAGACTTGAAAGAAGTGGACGGTATAGGCGAAGCAAGAGCGCGCGCCATTATCCTGGGCTTCGCGAATCTCCGAAAAAAAATCAACTTATCAGACCGCTGAGAGGTGTGTGAGATGGTGAAAGTAACCGAAGTGTACCTTCCCGACCTCTATACCTCTTATCATATCCCGATGGCGGGTAGCAAGATCTCGGCTGGATTTCCTTCTCCGGCAGACGATTATATGGAAGTCGGGCTGGATCTCAACGAAGAATTGATAAAAAACCCGGCGGCCACCTACTTCGTGCGGGTGAGTGGCGACTCGATGATAGACGCAGGTATTCACGATCACGATATCTTGATCGTGGACCGGTCGATCGAAGCGCGAGAGGGGAAGATCGTTATCGCGATATTGGATGGTGAATTGGTCGTTAAGCGTCTTCAGAGAGTGAAAGACCGACTTTTTCTCGTCCCGGAGAACAAGAAATTCCGCCCGATACCCATCCATCCCGAATCGGATTTTCTAATCTGGGGAACCGTCACCAACGTCATCCATTCCGTTTAGAGTGATCCCCTTCGATCCCTCGTTTTGATCCTTTCGGCAGGTTCTTTAGAACACTTCAAAAAACTTGTGGAAGTTTATCGGCTCAAGAGTTTGGGTATGTCTCGGATCGAACTGAGGCGATTCTCCTCAATAAAGCTTCGAATATCGGAATAAACCGCCGTATGCACCGTGGGATCGACGAGGTTCGCCGTGCCAATGCCGATCGCTTTCGCCCCGGCCATCAAGAATTCGATGGCGTCTTCGCCGCAGGAAATGCCCCCCATGCCAATTACCGGAATCGGCACGCTTCGAGAGATTTCGTACACCATCTTCAGCGCGATAGGCTTGAGAGCGGGGCCTGACATGCCTCCGGACAAAAATCCCAAAGCGGATCGGAACCGGCGGATATCCAATTTCATGGCCGGCATCGTATTGATTAGCGAGATGGCCGAAACCCCGGCTTTATAAGCCGCAACCGCGAAAGATGCGTCTATCGCTTGAAAAGGGCTGAACTTAGCAATGAGCGGGAACCGGCTAATTTTTCGGCATTCGGTGACCACTTCAGTGATCCGTTCTCTTTTTAGGCCAAAAGCCAGCCCTTCATCGTCCACATTCGGGCACGACAGATTCAGCTCGAGGGCGATTGGAGTCGATAAAGGCTCCGCTTTTTCGGCGAGATAACAAAACTCCTGCACCGATTCTCCAGAAATGCTAAGGATCAAGGGATAGGAAGCGGTTGCGTATTCTTCTTCGAAATGCTCGACAAAGGCTTCTATTCCTGGATTCTCAAGCCCAATCGAGTTAATGATCCATCCTTTGCCTTCAAGGATCCGCGGTTGCGGGTTCCCGGATTTCGGCGCTTTGGTAATGGTTTTCGTTACCGCCGCACCTATCGGTTGGCTGTTAAGCAACTCCTGATAAGGCTTCGCGGAGCCATAAGTCCCCGAAACAACTATGATCGGGCTTTTGAGGTTTCCGATAGCTCCAAGATCCGCTTCCATACTATAAGTCATGCCAATCCACCTCTTGCATCGAGAACACAGGTCCCTCACAGCAGACCCGCTTATTGCCGGAAACCGTCTTTACGCTGCATCCGTAACACACGCCAAACCCGCAAGCCATACGCATTTCCAACGACACCTGTGTAT
>JAAYCF010000140.1 GCA_012744415.1 Thermotogaceae bacterium | reverse complement strand
TGACTACAAAATCCGATACTACCGACCGAAAGCGCTCACCGGCTAAAGGTCGCATAACCCTTTTGACGAAGACGTTTGGAAAGCCGTATGCGGGAAACCCGCACGTACGGTTTGAGGAGGCAGGAGAAGGAAAACGGAGACCGGAGAACGGCCAGGTGTGTGAAGGACACTCACACACAGCCATCGAGCGCGGTTCTCTTTCGTCTTACGGCGCCTTCTCTTGACCCTACAGTTGGCATGGTTTTACTTAGTCTAATGTTTTATCTGAAAAATGGTTCCCAGTTTCGAGGGTAGAACGCTCATAAAGTCCTAATAAACCGAACTGAAGGCTCACCTACGGGAAAAACGTAGCTGTAGCCCTTCAAAACCCGTATTTCATATCTTTTGGTTTCTTGGTATTAGACAAGGGCACAGCGCTTCAATCAAGTCAGATTTGTAGATTTTCTTGATTTTTACCGGATTCGGCGACGAGCCCTCTTCTAACCGCAGTTCGTGATAGCGGGACTCACCCGATAGTTAAGGAGGATATCCCATGAACAAAACTGAGATGCGTGACCAAAAAGCAAAACCCGTTACAGTTTTGCATACCTCCGACTGGCATCTGGGAAGGATGCTGTACGATAAAAAGCGGTACGACGAGCATGAGGCCTTTCTCGCCTGGTTGTCGCAGCAGATTCGAGAACAGGACGTCGACGTGCTTGTCGTAGCAGGGGATATTTTCGACACCGCGACGCCCAGCCATCGGGCGCAAGCCTTGTATTACCGGTTCTTGAACGAACTGCTTAAGACCGAATGTCGGCATGTGGTCCTCATTGGGGGTAACCACGACTCCCCTACTTTCCTGGATGCTCCTCGCGAACTGTTGCGGTTTATGGACATTCACGTGATCGGATCGGTCAGAGACCCCGTCGCGGAAGAAGTCCTCATCCTTAAAGACAAGAACGGCCGGCCCCGGATCATCGTCGGCGCCGCTCCGTTTCTTCGGGATAAGGATATTCGCTTTTCCGAGAGCGGAGAGACGTTGCAGGAAAAGGAAGAAAATTTGGCGCGCGGGATTCGGGATCACTACCGCCGCCTTTGCGAATACGCGAACGCTCAGCGCGCGGAAATCGATGCCGAACTCCCCCTCCTGGTTACCGGGCATCTGTTCGCTTCGGGGGGGAAGACGATCGAAGGCGACGGGGTCCGCGAACTATACATCGGTTCGCTGGCGCGGGTCGATCAGACGATCTTTCCGGACTCGATCGATTATTTGGCGCTCGGGCACCTTCATATCGCGCAAACGGTTGGTGGCGATGAAACCCGCCGTTATTCAGGTTCCCCCTTGCCCATGGGATTCGGGGAAGCGGGACAGCAGAAGTACGTTTTTCTCGTGATCTTCCAAAACCGACAAGCCGAGGTTACCCAACTCCCAATCCCCGTTTTTCAGAGGCTCGAACGGGTGGTCGGCGATTTGATCCCAATCCGTGAAGCGTTGGAAAAACTCAAGGCGCTGAACACATCCGTCTGGGTCGAGGTCTCCTATCAAGGCGCGGAAAGCGCCAATACCGTCTCGCGCGCAATCGATGAGATGGTTGCGGGGAGCCGGGTCGAGGTGTTGCGAAAGCGCAACCTATCGATGATCGAACGGTCTTTATCCGAGCAGCCATCGGCGATCTCGCTCGAAGAACTCAGTCCGGAACAAGTTTTTGAAGAACGGATGAACGCCGAGAACATCCCGCCGGAACGGAGAGACGCGCTTATAGCGGCTTATCAGGAGATTCTTCGAGAGATCAAAGAAGCAGATCCCTTTGCGGAATGAGAAGAGGGGGAAGAGATGAGAATTCTATCGATTCGTTTTAAGAATCTGAACTCGCTGGCGGGAGAGTGGGAAATCGATCTGACGGCTTCCCCATACCGGGTCGACGGCATTTTCGCGATAACGGGTCCGACCGGCGCGGGTAAGAGTACCCTCCTCGATGCGCTGTGCCTGGCTCTGTACGGTCGAACCCCCCGGTTAAAAGCGATCAGCGACAGCGGTAACGAGATCATGTCCAAACACCAATTCGAATGCTTTGCGGAAGCCACTTTTGAAGTGGAAAAGAGCGGATGTAAGCGACGGTATCGCGCTTACTGGGCGCAGCACCGCGCCAGAAAGGCGACCGATGGACCACTGCAGCCTCCCCGGCGGGAGATCGCGGATGCTGATTCGGGAAATGTGTTGGAAACGAAAATCTCTGACGCGGCAAGGCTGATCGAAAGTCAGACGGGTATGGACTTCGACCGTTTCACACGATCGATGTTGTTGGCGCAGGGAGAGTTCACGACGTTTTTGAAAGCCACTCCGGCGGAACGGGCGCCCATCTTGGAACAGATTACGGGGACAGAAATCTACAGCAGGATATCCATTGTGGTTCACGAGCGGCGGGTTCTAGAAGACAAAAGGCTGGGCGAGCTTAAAGCCGCTTGCGCGGGTATCCGGGCGCTTTCCCCCGAGGAGGAGTCGGAACTTCGGACCGGATTGACGAACGGGAGGAAAGAACTCGAAACGCTAAAAGAGCAAATTGCGGCAAATAGTGAAAAATCGGAGTGGCGCCAAGGGCTGATAAACCTCGAACATCGAAAAACCGAGACCGACCGGCAACTCCAAATGCTTCGTGCTGAAGAAAAGGCCTTTGAACCCGACAGGATTCGTCTTGAACGCGCGAACCGCGCGCTTCCTTTGCAAGGCGACTTAGCGGTGCTAACTACGTTCCGCACCGATCAGAATATCGATATAAGGCAGTCGGAAAACTACAGGAGTTCTCTCTTGACATTGGGAAAAGACGTTCAGGAGGCCGAACGGGAAACGGAGGACTTTCAGAACCGGCTCAATATGGCAAGAACTGAAAAAGAGCGAGGCTTGCGGCTCATTACCCGTATTCGGGCTTTGGATTTCCAGATCAAAGAGGCGGATCGCCGGATCGGCACCCTTGAAACGGACATCCAAAGGGTAAGGGGTCTGATCCGTCAATATTCCGATACCCGCCGGAAAAAGAGCAAGGCTTTGGAGGCGTGTCGAGACGAGGATCAAAAGCTCGTCCGTTGGTTTTCCGACAATCGAAGCGACGAGCGGCTGGGAGAAAACATTCTCGCGATTCGGCAGTCCGCGGTTACCTTCAAAGAGATCTTTGGGAAGATTCGGACACTCGAGGAAACCCTCAATCAAAGCCGGGAACAACATCTTTCCGCCGAAAACACGAAAGTCAAATGCGTCGAGACCCAGCATGATGTGACAGAGCGTTTGGAGAAGGCAAAAATGGAGGAGTCGGAACACATCGCTCTTATCGAAATCAAACTTAAGGGGCGCGCTCTCTCGGAGAGGCGCTCCGAGATGGATCGGCAAAAAAACCGTAAGAATTGGTTGGAACGGCTGATCGAACCGTTGAACCGGATCATCGAGGCTGAAGACCGGTTGATCGAGATAGAGTCTTTATCGGAAAAAACCGCGCGCCTCTATTCGGAGACGCAGAAGGCGTTGGCGCTGACGATAGAGGTAAAAGAAACGACAGAAAAAAGCGCGGAGGTGCTAAAAGCGTTGATCGCGCGGATGCAGCGCATTCGGGATCTGGATACGGAACGGATGAAGCTGGAGGACAATATTCCATGTCCGTTGTGCGGGGCGCTGGAACATCCTTATGCTCACGGGAACATTCCGGTTCCGGATCAGGAGGAAGTCGAGCTGGATGCCGCAAACCAAGAGATAAGGAGACTCTCGCAAGAAATCGAGAAACAAAACCGGGCAATCGCGTCGATCGAGGCGGAGCAGAAGCATCGAACCGTTGAAAAAGCCGAGAAGGAGAACGCCTTGCTAAAGGATCAGCAAATGTGCGCCGGTTTATATGAAAAACTGGAAATAGAACCCTTGGGAGATCCGCGACAGAGCTTGAAGAGGGTCACGGCGCTCCTTGAAGAGACGACTTCGACGATAGGGCGGGAAGCCGCCGAAATAGCCGATCTCGAATCCGAAGAAACGCGCGCGAAGGGCTTGCGGCAAACGGTCACTTTCCTTTCCGAAGCCGCTCGGCAGGCGGAGAAAGACATGGCCGCTGCTTTACAGGAAGAGAGCTTGAGTCAACAACGCACGGAGCAGACAGCCCAGACGCTTGAGGAACAGAGAAGAACCTACGACGAAACCCGTGTGAAGCTCATCGGCGCCCTGTCTCCATACGGATATCAGGAGGTCTCTCCCGGAGAGGTCGATCAAGTTTTATCCGCGTTGGGGGAGCGCAAAAAGCGCTGGGACGACTCGAAGAATCGAAAAGAAGCGCTCTCGAAAAACTTGCTGGAAATACAAACCGAAATCGCGAATCTGACGGAAACGCTCGCTTTGCGCGAATCAGAGGTTTCCGAAAAAGAAGTGGAGGAAAAAGCGATCGCGTCGGAGCGCGAGAAACTTGCCCAATCACGGCGCGAGCAGTTTCAGGACAAGGATACGGATCAGGAAGAAAAACACCTGACCGAAGGGGCGGAATCGGCGGAGAAAAAGTTGGATGAAGCGAGGGCGGTTTACAACAGACGCATAGCCGATCAACAAACGACGCGCGAGCTCATGGAACAACTGGATAAAACCGTTCTGAAAAGGGAGAAAGAGATCGAAACGAAGGATGCGGAGTTCAAAAAGAAGATGGCCGCCGCCGGGTTTAACGACGAAACCGACTTCCTATCTTCGCAGATGGAAGAACAACATCGGCTCGATCTGAACCGAAGGAGCGAAGCGATCCGCGAAAAAAGCGCATACCTTCAGGAAACGCTTCGCAAATGGCAGAAAGAGCTGGAAGCGCAGAGCGAAAGGCAGCTCACCGACGCTTCTTTGGAGGCGTTGCTGTCCGAATCCACCCTGTTGGAGGAACGCCGGCAATCTCTTCAGGAGCAGATCGGGGCGCTTCAGCAAAGGTTAAGAGCCCACGAGCAGGCGGTGGAAGAACGCGCCGGTCAACTGAGCGCGATCGAAGCGCAAAAACGGGAATTAGCGAGATGGGAGGAGTTGCATTCGTTAATCGGTTCAGCCGACGGGAAAAAATTCAGAAACTTCGCCCAAGGTCTGACCTTCGTTACGATGGTGGGGCACGCGAACGAGCAATTGAGGAAGTTGACCGACCGCTACCTGCTTTCCTGCGAAAAGAACGCCTCTTTGGAATTAACCGTTCAAGACCTTTATCAAGCCGGGGTCTCCCGGTCCACGAAAAACCTTTCCGGCGGGGAGAGCTTTCTCGTCAGCTTGGCGCTGGCTTTGGGGCTCTCGCAAATGTCAAGCCGGAACGTTCGCGTGGACTCACTCTTTTTAGACGAAGGGTTCGGCACCCTTGATGAAGAAGCGCTTGAAACGGCGTTGGAAACCTTATCCGGTTTGCGGCAGGAAGGAAAACTAATCGGCGTGATCTCGCACGTATCCGGGATAAAGGAACGGATCCCCGTTCAAATAGAGGTGATTCCGATCGGAGGGGGCATCAGCGAGATAAAAGGCCATGGATGCCGACGTCTTACGGAGTCATAACGGCGCGTTCCCTCGGGAAAGGAAAAGATCGCTCTGATCGATCAGAACAGGTCGATCGATAAACCTCACCGTCGAAAGAACGGTCGATTATAAGGCCGTTATCTCCTAAGAATGGGCGCGTAAAAGTGGTATAATCAGCGGGAAAGAGAAGATGACCGGGTATACGCCGGTCTTACTATAAGGAGGTACTATGGGCTATCGGTATATTCCCCATTCCGAGGACGAAGTCCGGGCGATGCTTCAAAGAATGGGTCTGCAAAAAATTGAAGATCTTTTCAGCGACATTCCCGATCGATTCCGGCTGGAGAAGCTGGCGTTGCCGGAAGGGAAGGTCGAAGCGGATGTTATCCGGCAGATGAACGACTGGTCGAAAAGCAATCTGAATGCCAACGAGTGCGCTATCTTTATGGGTGGCGGCATCTATCAGCATTTGATCCCTTCTGCGATTCCATTTATCGCCGAGAGGGGCGAATTTCTGACCGCCTACACCCCTTACCAGCCGGAGGTTAGCCAAGGGTCTTTGCAGGTGTTTTTCGAGTTTCAGACGATGATCTGTGAACTGACCGGCATGGAAGTCGGCAACGCCTCCATGTATGACGGGGCCAGCGCGGCGGCAGAAGCCATGCTGATGGCGTGCCGCATCAAACGAAAGATGAAGTTCGCCGTTTCCGAAGCCATCCACCCCGAATACCTCGAAGTCATACGCACCGTCGCCGAACCGATGGGCATCGAGATCGTCACTTTCCCCTACAATCGAGAAACCGGAATGACCGAACCGGAAGAGATGAAAGCGGTCGTTACCGAAGCATGCGCGGGATTCCTGGTGGGATACCCCAACTTCTTCGGCATCATCGAGGATATCCAGGCTTTACGCGCGGCGGTTCCGGACGCGCTAATGGCAGTCAACGCCAACCCGATCGCGCTCGGTGTGCTGAAAGCGCCCGGAGACTTGGGCGCGGATATCGTCTGCGGAGAGGGGCAGCCTTTGGGAGGTTCGCTATATCTGGGCGGTATGAGTCTCGGTCTTCTCACGACAAAGAAGGAGTATATCCGCAATATCCCCGGACGCATCATCGGGGAGACGAAGGACATCGATGGCCATCGCGGATTTGTGATGGTGCTTCAAACGCGCGAACAACATATCCGAAGAGCGAAAGCCACCTCCAACATCTGTTCCAACCATGCGCACAACGCGCTCGTGGCGACTCTTTATATGGCTTTGCTGGGCAAGCAAGGACTAAAAGCGGTCGCCCTGCAATCGGCGCAAAAAGCGCATGCCCTTCACGCCCGGATCGAACGGATGGAACGGTATCGTCCGCGATTTTCGGGACCATTCTTCAATGAATTCGTCGTCGAATCGAACGTTGAGCCGGAAGTTTTACAGAAAGAGCTAATGGAACAGTATATCCTCGGGCCGTTACCGCTGAAACATTTCTATCGGGAGAGTTTTTACGACCATCTATGCATGTTTGCGGTTACTGAGGCGAATCGGATCGAAGATATCCATTTTCTGGCGGCGCGAATGGAGGAAATCGTATGAGTGAACGACTGAGCGGTTACCGTCTGGACGACAAGCTGATCTTTGAAAAAAGCGAAACCGGTCATACTGGTTATGACATCCCCGCAGAAGAAATTCCGGAGTTCTCCCTGCAGGATATGTTCCCCGAAGCGTACATCCGCTCCCGGGACGCGGAACTTCCGGAAGTGTCGGAAGTGGATGTGGTCCGTCACTATACCAACCTGTCGAAGCTCAATCACTCCGTGGATAACGGGTTTTACCCGCTGGGTTCTTGCACGATGAAATATAACCCCAAGTTGAATGAAGCCGTTGCCGCTTTGGAAGGCTTTCAACAAATTCATCCGTATCAGCCGGAATCTTCTATACAAGGGGCCTTGGCGCTGATGTACGAGCTCCAGGAAGCGTTGAAGATCGTATCCGGAATGGATGCGGTTACTTTGCAGCCGGCCGCCGGCGCCCACGGGGAATACACGGGCATGCGCATGATCTACGCCTACCATCAAGATCGTCGGGATTTTGAGCGAAAAAAGGTGATCGTTCCCGATTCCGCGCATGGAACGAATCCCGCCTCCGCTGCGATGTGCGGGTACGAGATCGTTGAGATCCCGTCTACCGAGGACGGTCGCGTCAATATCGCCGAGCTGAAAAAAGCGCTTGGGCCGGACATCGCCGCCATCATGCTGACGAATCCGAACACCTTGGGATTGTTTGAAAACGAAATCTGCGAAATCGCGCAGATGGCGCACGAAGCCGGCGCGCTGCTTTACTATGACGGCGCGAACTTCAACGCGATCATGGGAAAGGTGCGCCCGGGAGACATGGGGTTTGACGTAATGCATTTTAACGTCCACAAGACCTTTTCGACACCGCACGGAATGGGTGGTCCCGGGAGCGGGCCCGTTGGCGTGAAAGCAGTTCTGCAACCCTACTTGCCGGTGCCTGTTATCGAAAAGCATCCTGAGAACGGCGTTTACTGGTGCAACGCCAAACGGCCGAAGTCGATCGGAAAAGTCCGGGCTTATTTCGGCAATTTCAATGTTTTAATCCGGACGATGGCGTATATTTTATCGATGGGTGGCGAAGGGTTGAAGATGGCAAGCGAGATGGCGGTCTTGAACGCCAACTATCTGAGAGTGCAAATCGCGGAATTCTTGGATGTGCCGCACAATGAAATCTGCATGCATGAGTTCGTAGCGGACGGCACCCGGTTGAAAGAGTGGGGGATCAAGACGCTGGATATCGCGAAAGGGTTATTGGACTACGGTATTCATCCACCGACGATCTACTTTCCGCTGATCGTTCACGAAGCCGTTATGATCGAACCGACGGAAACAGAGACCAAAGATACGTTGGATCGCTTTGTAACCGTCTTGAAAAAATTAGTGGACATGGCCAAACGAAGTCCCGAACGGCTCAAAGAAGCGCCGACCACTACCCCGGTCCGTCGGCTGGACGAAACGAGCGCGACGAAAAATCCGGTCGTTCGGTATCACAAGAAAGCGTAAACCACGATTTAGCTTTTTCTCCAATCCCAACCATCCGCGGGATCGATCTCATGAAGGATCTCGCGGATGGTTTCGATGTCTTCCCTGTGTTCAGGATTATCTCCTGGCGTTTCCAGAAGGAGTGGGATATCCTGCCACTCTTTGAAAGAAAAGAAGGTTTTAAAACCCTCTTTGCCGATGGTCCCTTCTCCAATGCGGGCGTGCCGGTCCTGATGCGCGTTGAGCGGGTATTTGCTGTCGTTGAGATGGATCATCTTCAGACGATCCCAGCCCAGGTCCTTGCGGATGGCGTCGATCAATCCTTGAACGCCCTCTTGCTTTGTGATGTTGAAACCGGCGTCGAACCCGTGACAGGTATCGTAACAGTACCCGATGCGATGGGCGAAATCGGGATGCACACAGTCGATGATATCTTTCATCTGCGACGGGTAATACCCGATATTGCCGCCTTTCGGGGAGACACCTTCCAGCAAAATCATCGTTTGTGAATCCGGTGTATCGATAAAAATGCGGTTCAACGCGTTTCCTATACGCGAAATGCCGAACCCTTCCCCTTCTCCGAGATGGCTCCCCGGGTGCACGTTTAAATACGGGATTTTCAAAAGATCGCAGATCTTTATTTCTTGAATCATCGTCGCGATGGATTTTTCATACCCTTCATCTTTCGGGCTGGCCAAGTTGATCAGATAGCTCGAATGGACCAGGGTGTTTTTATAGTCCAAGCGGTACTGAGCAACGCTTTGGTGAAAGAGGACCACATCTTCTTCGGAAGGCAAAGAGACTTTCCAAAAGCGCGGACTGTGGTTAAAGATCTGGAAAGCATTACCACCTACCTCCTCGACCGTCTCCTTCGGCACAAGATGAAACCCTTTAGAGATACCCATGTGGGCTCCGATTTTAAAAGGTTTGTCGAATTTCACTGCGATCCCTCCCGGATAAAGGCTTCGATTTCTTTTGACCCCAACAATTGGTTCAATTGCCGTAACCACAGGTCGAGCGTAGGTTCAAGGCTTTCCGGCATTTGTTCTTCCAGCGTTTTCTCGAGTTCAGCGCATGATCGCGCAAACGCGTTCGCACCAATTGCCATCGCCGCGCCTTTTGTTCGATGAAGGGTTTTTCCAGCATCCGAGAAACAACCGCGACGCAAGGAATCGCCGAAAGACTTATCTAGGTTCCGTATTGAAAGGACGAACAGTTTCAGGGCTTCCCGGTAGATGTCGAGATCTCCACCGACCAACTCTAGAGCCGACTGTTTGTCAATACCGGGCAAAGGCTCTGACAATGCCATCGCCGGGGCGATCTCGGAAGCGGACTTACCCGAAACGGGCGACCCCGCATCCCCTAAGAGCCGACTGATCTCCTCGCGTAAAACGTTTGGTGATACCGGTTTCACGAGGAAGGAATCCATTCCGGCTTTTAAAGCCTTATCTCTGGCTTCTTGCGATCCGTTTCCGGTTAAGGCAATAATCGGCCACAGTTTCGGCAGAACACCGCGAAGTAAGCGGGTCAACTCGTACCCTTCCATATCCGGTAAAAAGATATCCGTGATCATCAGATCGTAAACGTTTTTCTTCGCTTCTTCAAATGCGGCTTTTCCGCTGGAAACGGCCGAAACACCCATACCAAAAGAGGTGAGAATCTCGGTCAGAATCATCCGGTTTACCGCATTATCCTCCACGTATAACACGTTTTTGCAGAAGAGGCGAGAATTAGGTTCCCCCTCTTTCGGTTCGATCGTGGCGGGAGATAAAGCCGGAGTCAGTCTGAGCTTGAATGCGAAGATCGTGCCAAACCCCAGGCGGCTTTCGAAGGTGATCTGTCCCCCCATTTTTTCCACGAGGTCCTTCGCGATGGTAAGGCCCAATCCAGTGCCGCCAAATTGGCGGGCGACGGCGGCGTCCCCTTGGTAGAAAGGGTCGAAGAGATGCTTCCCTTTTTCCTCCGGGATCCCCATACCCGTATCCGCCACCTCGAAAAACGCGGTCCGTTTCCCTTCTTCTTCATGGGAAGCCCCCCGGGCGGTAATTGCGATATGTCCTCCAGAAGGGGTAAATTTCACGGCATTGCTGACGAGATTGATCAAAATTTGCTTCACGCGCAAGGGATCTCCGTTGCAATCGACGGGTAAAGAGTCCTCGATTTTCAATTCCATCCTCAGACCTTTTTCGGTGGCAAGGGAATCGAAGAGGTAGAATACGTCCTGGGTTATCAGCCTGAGATTGAAATCAACCGCGTCCAGCGAAAGCTTGCCGGATTCTATTTTTGAGAAGTCAAGAATATTGTTGATAATCCCACTTAATGTTCTCATAGCGGATTCCAATCGCTCCATCTGCTGTTTTTGCTCAAAATCCAAAGGGGTTTTCGAAAGAAGAAAGACGATACCGGAGATGCCTTGTAGCGGGTTTCGCAACTCGTGGCTCATCGCCGCGAGAAAGTCGCTTTTAGCTCTGTTCGCGGCTTCTGCTTGATTCCGCGCGTTTTCCAGTTCCCTTTGTATCGTTTTTTGCTCGGTAACATCCTGAAAAATGACGATCTTTCCGTTGATCTGACCACGATAATTTGAAAACGGGGTCACACGCACCTCCATGATGCGTTCTTCTTGATCCCGCGTGATCAGCGCCAGGGCTTTGCTTCCGTTTTCGGTATTTTCAATGAGCTGTATCAATTGGGGCCAGTCAAGAAATGCCTTCTCGTACTCCCACCCCCGATTCTCCGGGGCAAGTCCCAACCATTTTTCAAGACGGGGATTCCATCCGACGATCCGATGGGAATGATCGAGCGCAAGAACGCCATCGTCAAAGGTATTGATGACGCGTTCCCAGGCAACGGGCACCAGATCCAGGAATCGGAACCGAAAACTCGCCATCGCCAGCAGAAAATTCATCGCCGTAAACGAAAGCGGGGTGGGGTCGAATCCGCCGAGCAAGTCGGGAGCAAAAGCGTAGACCAGGTTCGCCGCGATCGGGCAAAGGGACGCGATAAACAACTCTTTGGAGCGTTTGGGCACACTAGCGTCTCTCGAAAACAAGAAATAGCGGCATAATAGGAAAATCGCCCAAATCGCGATCGTATAGTTATAAATAACCGAGAGCCAAAAGAACATGCCGTGCTCAAAGACACCGGCAACTCCCCCCGGAACGGCTCTTAAGGTGATGTTTGGCCACAAGAGGCGATGCCAGGGGTTTGTGATCGCGAGGACAATGATGATGATCGGAAAAATGAAGAGCATCCCGATCCGAAACGGCGTCAACTTTTTGTCCCGACCGGTGTATCGCAGCGCAAAAAGCAGGACAACGCCGGTAAACGGTTGGCTGCCGATATACGAGAAGATCGACCATAAAAATTTGCCTTCCACCGTTTGACTGACGGCTTCAAAGATCGAAGCCGAACACCAGATCATCACCAGAAACATCAAAATCGCCATATCAACGCTACCGGCCGCCGGCTTTTTTGAGAGACTGTATATGACCAAAAATCCCGCGATGATCGCCGAAATAAATAAAAGGCAAATATACAAAAACAGGCTCATGGAGAATTCAGATCCTTCCGATCAGCGTCGATGATGCCATCTGTTTCGATTATAGCAAAGAAAGCGGTTCGGCACAAAAAAAAGCGGCGAATCGCCCGCTTTCGTACCGCTCCTGATTCATACCCCAGAAGCAAAACGATGACGGCTTAAATGTCGGCACAGGTGGGAAAATCGGATCGAAAAACCCGATAGGCTTCCCTTTCTATCGTGATATAATACTCTGTGAATGCGTTATCTCGAAGCGGCGCGGGCTGCCGGAAACATACAGAGAGGAACGCTGGAACCGCTTGATCCAAAAGGAGGGTTCGGTTGTGGCGATGAATTTTTACGAGCAGCAAAAAAAGAATCTTTTAAAGACAACCCTATTGGTTATTCTTATGTTTGCGATCGTGACGGTGGCGGGAATCGGTTTGGATTACGCCTTTGGAACGGGTTTTCTGATTACGGGCGTTCTGATCGTGATCACGCTGATCCAAACTGTCGTCTCTCTGTCCTCGGGCGCCGGGATAGTCCTAAAATCGGTCAACGCCCAGGAAGTGAATCCTGATACCAAGGATTTGGAGCAAAAACAGCTGTTGAATATCATCGAGGAATTATCCCTGGCCTCCGGATTGCCGAAACCAAAAATCTATGTGATGAACGACGCGTCGATCAACGCTTTCGCCACGGGAAGCAAACCGGAGAAAGCCCATGTCTGTGTCACGACCGGATTGCTTCAGCATCTCAACCGAGAAGAAACCGAAGGCGTGTTGGCTCACGAACTGGCGCACGTGAAGAATCGGGATATTTTGCTCATGACGACGGTTAGTGCGTTGGTGGGCGGCGTGCTGCTCCTTTCGATGATCGCCTTCCGCGGAGGGTTAACGCTTTTTCAGACGGGCGGGAGATCCAGAAAATCCAAAGACAGCGGTGGTATCGCCGGAATAGCGGTGGCGATGCTGTTGACGGCGGGGGTTATGTTTCTCATCGGTCAAATCAGCCGGTTGATGACCTTTGCGATCTCAAGAAAGAGAGAGTTTCTGGCGGACGCGACCGGCGCGGAGATGACCCGGAATCCGATGGGGTTGAGTTTGGCGTTGCGGAAGATTCTCAATCTACCGGTCATAACGAAATCGGCCAACAGCGCGACCGCGCATCTCTTCATCTCCGAGCCGAAAAAGAGAAGCCTTGCCGAGAAGCGCGGCCTGCTCGCGAACCTGCTGAGCACTCACCCGCCTCTGATCGACCGTATCGCGATTTTGGAGGGAAAGGATTCTCAAACCATCGAAAGAGAGCTCAGCCAAACGTGATTTGATGGCTATCCGTCTTTATTGATCTGATGGATCAGTTCCTTGAGCACCCTTTCGGACTCTTCGTGGGGGACTTGGCAGGTGCCGGCATTCGCGTGTCCGCCACCCCCGTACTTCAGCATCAAAGCGCCGATATTCGTCTTTGAAGTCCGATTGAGAATCGATTTTCCAACGGCGAAAACGGTGTTTTGTTTTTTAAGCCCCCACATTTGGTGAATCGAGATATTGCATTCGGAGAACAACGCGTAAACCATAAACCGGTTTCCCGCGTGGATGGTCTCTTCTTCTCGCAGATCCAAGACAACGAGGTTTCGATACACTTTCGCGCAGCGTGAAATCTGTTCGCGGAAAGGTTTTTCTTCGGCGAAATAGAAATCAACCCGTTCTTTCACATCGGGCAGTTCCAAGATCTGTGAGATCGGGTGGTTTTTGCAGTATCCGATGAGATCCATCATCAACTGATAGTTTGAAATCCTGAAATTGCGGAAACGTCCTAAACCCGTCCGGGCATCCATCAGGAAGTTCATCAGATCCCAACCTGTCGGGTTGAGGATATCTTCTTTGGAGAACTGGGCCGAATCTCCTTTATCCACCGCCCGCATCATATCGTCGGGGATCGCCTGGAAAGTATCTTTTCCCCCGTAGTAGTTATAGACGACTCGGGCGGCCGAAGGCGCGTTCGGGTCGATGATGTGGTTCGGTTTCTTTCCTCCGACACGAGCCACTTCGCTCAAATGGTGGTCAAAAGCTAAAAAAACTCCCTCCACAAAAGGCAGATTCGTTGTGATGTCCGAGTCAGTGACCGGTATCTTTCCATCTTGCATATCCTTAGGATGGACAAAAAGAATATCTTCGATCATGTTCAGCTCGCGGAGCAGGATGGCGCACACGAGACCGTCGAAATCGCTTCGTGTGACCAAACGGTACTTTTTTGGGGAGTTATTTTGTTCGCTCATAGAACACCTCTTCTTTCGCGTTTCCCGGAAGTAGAATCCGCTAAAATTATACCACATTCGTGGAGAGGCCCGTCGCCTCCGCTTCAATAACAACGATTGGCCGATGCGTTCTCATCGGGCGGGAACGAGGGAAAGCTCAGACGTAAAGTTTTCGAGCGTTACCTGCTTGAACAAGATGACACAATCGAAAAATAAACGGACGCGGAGTATGGTAAAATTATCCGTCATAAGACATCGTGAGCGATACACCGAGGCTTTTTGCAAGGGAAGCATGATTGGAGAGGGTAAGCGATGAAACCGAAGTATGTGAACTGCCCACTATCCTGCGTATCTCCGTTTGGTTATTCATATAACCGGATAATCCTTGGCGAAACGGGAATTCCGGTTGATTACGAGTATGTGGAAACCAATCCTGCCTTCGCAAAAATGGTGAGAGTCGCTCAACCCCTCATAGAAAATAGCCGTTTTAGTGAATCCGCGAACGAATGGATGGATGAACCGGACGATTGGGTGAAGATGTGTGGGGAGGTCGCCCTTAGCGGTGGCGTAAAAGAGATCGATCGGTATTTCTCAAAAACCGATCGGTGGTATAAAGTTCAGATATTTTCGAAGGAAAAAGAGTTTTTTTATACGACGTTTTTGGATATCACCAAAGAAATGAAAACTCAGAGGGAACTCGAAAGGTTCTTCTTGGTCAATCTCGATCTCATGTGCATTTTGGATTCCGAAGGGCGATTCCTACATATCAACGAGATTTGGACGAAGGTTTTAGGTTTTTCACGAGAAGAAATCCTGAACGGAAAGATCGCCGACTTTATCCACCCGGAGGATATGGCGCAGACTCGAGAAGCCTTTTATCGGTTAAATGAACTGAAACAGGTATCAGATCTTTCGAACCGCTGTCGGACAAAGGACGGAACTTACCGATTTTTAGAATGGCGCGCCTCAATGGAAGGCCTGCGTATCTACGCGACCGCTCGAGATGTGACGGCCAAAAAAGAGATGGAAACAACTCTTCAGGAGCAGGAAGAACAGTATAAGCTTTTGATCGAAACCGCGAAAGAAGGGATCGTGGTCGTTCAGGATCAACGATTTGTCTTCTACAATCCCGAAGCTTTGAAGATCTCCGCGGCCTCTAAGGAAGAGATCCTAACAATGAAGTTTTCGGATCTGATCTATCCAGAGGACCGTGAATGGGTGATGCGAAACTTCCGTGGAAGATTATCCGGGGAGAAGGTCGAACAAGGGTATGTCTTTCGCATCCTCAATAGAAAGGGAGAGATTCGCTGGGTCGAGATCAGCGGGGCGAAAATCGCCTGGGATGGGCGCCCAGCCGTGTTGGAGTTCGTTAAAGATGTGACTTCCCGAGTAATGGTGCAAAAAGAGTTGGTGAAGGCTGAAGAGAAATACCGGACGCTTGTCGATAACAGTTTGAGTTTGATTTATTCCATTGGCGTGAAGGGTGAGATCACCTATATCTCTCCGAGCTGTCAAGCTTTATTGGGATATAGCCCGGAAGAGTTGATCGGCAGGCATTATAGCGCCTATGTCTTTTCGGAAGATTATCCCAAACTCCAAACAATTAACGAAGAGATCTTCGAAAAGAATCTCTCAAAAATTGACCGGGAATACCGTGTGAACCATCGGGACGGATCCTTGCGCTGGCACCGTTGCGTAGTGGCTCCCATCTTTGATGAACAGGGACAGCTGGCCTCTTATGTCGGGAACGCGATCGACACGACGGAACGTAAACAGATGGAAAAAATACTTGTAGAAGCTAAAGAACAAGCCGAAGCGGCAAATAAAGCGAAATCAGACTTCCTTGCCAACATGAGCCACGAAATTCGAACCCCGCTGAATGCGATCATCGGGTTTTCCGACTTGCTAAAACATGCTTCGCTCCCACCAACGCAGCGTTTGTATGCCGAAAACACCAACACGGCGGCGCAGGCGTTGCTGAATATTATCAACGACATTTTAGATTTTTCGAAGATCGAAGCCGGGAAAATGGAACTCAATCTGCAAAAAACCGATCTTATCCATCTTGTGGAAGAGTCAACCGATATCGTAAAACTCCAAGCCGCGAAAAAGAGCCTGGAATTGTTATTGAATATCCAACCGGATATTCCCCGTTTTGCGTATCTGGATTCCATCCGGTTAAAACAAGTGCTGACGAATCTGCTAAGCAACGCGATCAAGTTTACGGATAGCGGGGAAGTCGAATTAAAAGTGGCCTATCTCCCGCAAAATGAGTTTGAAGGATCCTATGCCTTCTCGGTGAGAGATACCGGCATCGGCATAGACGAAAGTTACCAGGATAAATTGTTCGATGTTTTTTCGCAGGGCGATGAGTCCATCACCCGCAAATATGGCGGAACGGGCCTTGGATTAGCCATCTCCGGTTTGCTTGTCGAAAAAATGGGTTCAAAAATCCGGTTTGAAAGTAAACTCGGAGAGGGCTCCCGGTTCTTCTTCTCCCTAAGAGCCCGAACGGAAGAACAAAAAATGCGCGACACGTTCCCGTCTCGAAATGTCCGCCGCGTTTTGGTGGCGGATGATAATGAAAACAATCGAACGATCCTGGAACATACTCTCACGAACTGGGGGTTGGATGTCGTCGTCTGCGAAAGTGGTTCAGCCGCTCTGAAACTTTTGGAAAATCGGGGACCTTTCGATCTCCTCATCCTGGACCACCTCATGCCGGAAATGGATGGTTTGGAGACGGTTCGGCAATTACGTCAAAACCCCCAATGGTCTGCCGAAAAACTTCCGGTCATCCTGCTCCACAGTTCCGCCGAAGACTTGACCGTCTTCGGCGAGCTGAAAAACCAGGGTATTCAGTGTGTCCTCGTAAAACCGGCGAAAGTTAACGAATTGAAGAGATGTCTTGACGGTTTCTCAAGGCAATCGGGTTGCGCCGCAAACGGATGGCCTCAACCCCGTGAGAAGGCCGCGGAATCTCCCATCCGAAAAGACCCCGTTTCGATCTTGTTGGTCGAAGACCAACCCCTCAATCGACAGCTACTCGGCTCCTATATATCGATCGCCTTTCCGAATGTCGAAATCGTTGAAGCGGTGAACGGACACGAAGCGATCGCGGCGGTTCAGAACCAAAGGTTTCTAGCGATTTTAATGGATGTGCGGATGCCCGAAATGGATGGTTATGAAGCGACCCGTCACATCCGCGAGTGGGAAGCGGGGAAAGGGTACCGAACGCCGATTATCGCTGTCACGGCTTCGGCGATAAAGGGGGATCGGGAACGATGCCTGGAGGCAGGCATGGATGATTACTTAACCAAGCCGATTTTACAGAAGGACTTATATACGGTATTGAAGAAGTTTGTCAGAGAACGGCAACCCAGTGAAACACCTAGCGAAAAGGAGTTTTTCGAGCTTTTGAGCGAGTTGGACACCGCGTTGTCCAGCCATGACCTCAGATCCCTATCCTTATTGGATAGAATAAGAACGCATTGCACGGAAAAGATGCGGGATGGACTTTTCGAAAAATTGATCGATAAAATCAATGACCTGCATTTTGAAGAAGCGCAGTCATTATTGATATGTATTCGGCAGAGGTGGTTAAATGGCGAAGCAGACTGTTCTGGTAGTTGACGATATCCCCCACAATATCCATTTGATGAATGCGATTTTGAATGAAGAGTATCGGCTTTTATTCGCGACGAACGGCCCCGACGCGTTGAAGATCGCAGGAGACTATTTGCCGGACTTGATCTTGTTGGACGTGATGATGCCCGATATGAACGGTTTCGAAGTCTGTCGTCTGATCAAACAAGACGACCTGTTGAAAGATATCCCGATCATCTTCGTTACGGCTCTCAACGAGGTTGTGAACGAATCGGAGGGGTTGAAATTGGGCGCGATCGACTATATTCGTAAACCGTACAACCCGGATATCATCCGATTGCGCGTTCGAAATCATATAGAGTTGAAAAGGGCACGAGATGAACTTTTTCAACTTTCGAACGTCGATCGCCTAACAGGTATTCCTAACCGAAGGGCGATTGATGCCGCTATGGAGAAAGAAGTGAAGAGAGCGCTTCGAATGAATCGTTCGATCGGGTTGCTCATGATCGATATCGATCATTTCAAAGACTATAACGACCACTACGGCCACGTTGCCGGCGACCTTTGCTTAACTCGGATCGCAGAGGCTTTGCAGGGGACGCTGCTTCGACCGGGAGATTCGGTAGGGCGGTATGGCGGGGAAGAGTTTTTGTGTATCTTGCCCGAAGTGCAACTCGATGGAATCCTTTTTGTGGCGGAAAAGTTGAGAAAGGCGGTAGAAGACTTGGCCATTATGCACGCCTATTCGCCGGTATCGGACCGGATAACGGTCAGTATCGGCGCCCTTTGGACGATCCCAGGCAAGGAAGATGACGCGACATCACTAATCGAGGCGGCGGATAAAGCGCTCTACCAATCCAAAGAATCAGGAAGAAACCGGATCACCTTGGCGCCCGATCGAAAGAGCGAAGAGAGAAAATAAACCGAAAAGCCGCATAATACGAATCGCTTGTCGCGCTCTTCACGACGAATCGTGTGAAAGGAACCTAACCATGCTGATCTCCGACAAAATCAGCGGATCGACCAAAGAAGAAACACGCGCCTCGATCCCGAAAAAAGAAACGGCACTTTCTCTTCTCGATACCGCTTACGAGAAAAACCCCGGCCTTTGGAAAGACCACAGCATCGTAGCCGCCCAAGTGGCCTTTCGCATTGCTCAGGAGATTCCGGGAGCGGATCCGGAATGGTGTGAAATGGGAGGCCTGCTCCATGATATCGGGAGGATTTGCGGAAAATCCGGTGTGCGTCATACGGTCGACGGCTTCGACTACTTAAGTGAACTGGGTTACTCGGATCTTGCGCGGTATTGTATCACGCACGCATTTCCGGGCAAGCGGCTGATTGCGCATACGCGCTGGGACTTTTCTGCGGGGCAATTAGAGTTCGTAAGAGCGTATTTAGATCGGATCGAATACGATCTTACCGACAAAATCATCCAGATCGCCGACTTTATGGCGACGGCCTACGGGCCGATGGTGATGGAAGTGCGGCTGATGGAAACGGCGTTGAGAAATTCGATCAATGAGAAGGTCTTCGATTTTTGGCAAGAGTGTTTTCGCGTGAGAGCGGAGATCGACCGGGCAGTCGGCGGAAACGTGAATGACCTGTTCGACCACCTTCTGATCGATTGGCCGAAAAGGTAAGGAGAGGAGAACCGGATGTGGCTGCTTAAAAACCTGCGCGCCTACGCGCCCAAGGACTTAGGAAAGATCGACTTGCTGATCGGCAGTGGGCGGATCCTGTCGATCGGTCAAACGATCGATCCGTTTTTTCTTCCCGACGAGAGGGTTGAAACTGTTGCATCGGCTTCATGGGATGCGGCGGGTGAAGTGATCGTTGTCCCGGGATTTTTCGACGGTCATGTTCACCTGATTGGAGGCGGCGGGGAGGGTGGCTTCGGAACCCGCACGCCGGAAGGGACATCCGAAATGTTCTTTGATACCGGCACGACGAGTGTTTTAGGGGTGCTGGGAACCGACGGCGTGACCCGAGACCTGAAAAGCCTTTACGGAAAAGCGATGCAGCTCAGAACGCAGGGGTTGAACGCGTTTATGCTGACCGGAAACTACCGATATCCCCCGAAAACGATCACCGGCGATGTCGTGCAGGACATCGTTCTGATCCGCGAAGTTTTAGGGTTTGGCGAGCTGGCGGTCGCGGATCATCGCGGATCCGGCTTGACCGCGCAAGAACTCAAACGGTTAGGGTTGGATTGTCGCGTGGCCGGTTTGACCAGCGGAAAGGCGGGAAAGCTCGTTCTCCACATGGGAGACGGATCAGAAGGGTTAAGCCCACTCTTCGAAGCGACTGATGACCGAACCTTGCCGGCTTCCCAACTATTACCGACCCACATATCTCGAAACGAACGCGTACTCGCGGAAGGCATGCGTTGGATCGAAGAGCGCGGCGGATCTATCGACTTTACGGCCGGAAAAGAGACCGCTTCACTCCTGAAACCCCTTTCTGAACAAAAACATTGGTTTAATGTCATGGTGAGCAGCGATGGTTTGGGAAGTTTCCCTGTTTTCAACGAAGAACGGGAATGCATACGGGTGGATGTTGCGCCGGTGACGGGACTTTTAGAGGTATTCAAGCAGCTTGTTTCCGGAAAAAGCGTTCAAATCTCACACGCTTTGCTCCCCTTCACGCTCAATCCTGCCCGGTTTTTTGGATTGGAAACCGACGGCGTGGGAACGATACGAAAAGGCGGACGCGCGGATCTGCTCTTCTTCGACGAAAGGCTTGACCTTTTAGCCACAATGAGTGAAGGAGTTTTTCGATATCGGAAGCCTTAACCTTTGCCTTCGGTTCCATAACGCGATCCGTTGCGTCAAACCGTCACTTCTACGTACCAACCATCAAGGTGATGGTATCTTACGATAAAGGTCACGTTCATTGAAACTTGATAGGTGGAGGTCCAGAATCCGCCATCACTGAAAAGAAGCCAATTTAGATGGGTCGAATCATAAATTTTTATCACGCTGTTAGGATTAACGCTACAATAGGTAACCGCTCCATAGTTTACTTCAGCTATTTTTAAATCGTTCGCGATCACATCCACGTCGATACAGGCTCCTTGATTATTGTAGATCGTAATCGTAATCCCTCCGGGAGTAACGGTACACGATAGGGCGGAAAACACGACCGCGAGTAAAGTGAACATGCTCACCAGGATGATCGCTCGAATACTTCTTTTCATAACAAAAACCTCCTCCCCTGTACTGCTTTCCGAACTGTTCCTATCAAAACAGAAGAATCAAATGGCGAGATGATTGGGATGGAAACCGGAATCCGTTCATACGATAATTTTCTTTTTTCGAAACAGGGATAAGATGTATTACGTTTTTTCCTAATGCTGATAATGAGAACGAAAACCCAGGAAAAATTCGCGAGAATGCGGTCTTTTCCCGTTCCTAACAAAAATCCGGCGTTTCTAAGCGATTACGTTCTTTCGAGTTTTTCGTGGATGGGTTCTTATACAAATACACGAAAATGATGCTCTAAATGGAGCGCCCGACTTTAGTCGGGCAATGAGATCATACGGGAACGAGAATGATTCACTCGATATGAAAAATTGATGCTGACGGATGAAGCTCGAAGTATGCCCTTCTAAAAAACCCGTGCCCAACTTAAGTCGGGCGCTCCCAAAGCGCGTCATAAGCCATGATAATTCGGGTCATCGTTTGATTTCCGCAACTGTATAACCCTCATAAAGCATTCCTTTTTTTACGGCATTAGGCTTAAGTTGGACAGTCTCCATTAAGGCATGACTTGCACATGCCACAAATCGAAGATGTTGTATTTTACATAGAATGAAACCGGTTGCGTTACCGGATAGGATGGAAACCAAGAACTGCCGTCTTCTGTGATAGCCAGCCACTGGGAATAGGTGGAACTATAAATCTTTAGGATGGTATTGAAGTCTACAGTGCGAAGCGCGAAGGACCCGTTGCTGATATCGGCTATTTCCACATCGTCTGCATAAACTTTAACGACGATGCCGGCGCCTTGATTGTTGTAGACGCTAATGGAAATCCCTCCGGAAGTAACGGTACATGAAAGGGCGGAAAACATAACCGCGAGTAAGGTGAACATGCTCACCAGGATGATCGCTCGGATGCTTCTTTTCATATTACAAACCTCCTCCCCATTACTGTTCTCTTAATTGTCTTAAAAAGCAGAAGAATAAAACGGCGAGACGGCTGCGGCGGAAACCGGCGAATACATAGTAATTATATACCTTATTCAACGAAAGGGTTTAAAATTATTACTTTTTCTTCCAAAATGCCTTTAGCAAGGGCGAAAGCGTAGAAGAAGAGATTTT
>JAAYCF010000139.1 GCA_012744415.1 Thermotogaceae bacterium | reverse complement strand
CGTTCGTTGTTTCGTTAAGCATATCGCGGTATTGCGAAAAATCTGTTTTCCGCATTTCGTTTTCGAAGGGATCGCTGGCTTCGGATCTTTCACGAAACCACCCCACGATAACAGACTCTCTCTTCGTGAATAAAGAACGCGGTATCGCGCAGTAAGCGTCCTTCTTTTTTTGCGACTGCGCGATCCTCTTTGGAAGCGTGGCTACTCAATCAAAGTGTCGAAAATCAGTTGGGCATCCTTTGCCCTTTCTCGCTATTTTGCTCCAAAAAAGGCGATTATCGCGGGGTAAGCGCAGCGACCCCGCGATTCCTTAAACCGATGTACTTCTGAGAAAGAGGTTCATAAGCTTTGTTTCCCTTTTTCGTTTTTCTCGAGTATGAGCAAAAATTCTCTTTTCGCCTACACTTTTCCCGCGGAGGGCTCGAATAAAACTTCCCGCAGCGTCCTGGCCGCCCGTCCGAGTCTCTTTGAATCCTCGCAGTTTGCACTACGCCTTCTCCACCTGCCGTGATAACTTGAACATCATCGCAAGCGTTTTTTTCGGTCGAAAAGCTCGATTCTATCGGATTCGTGGTTCTGACCTTCGACCCGCTTCTTCATCGGTCATCTTCCGAAAGACGGGCAAAGCCTATGCTATTCACCAAAACCAAAGCCGGCTGGAAGCCGGCTCTACTTATCCCATACCACCGGAAGGAAGCTTTCTCTTCACAGGCACCACCCACAGGTGAAGGATTTTGTTATCCATCTCCACCTTCTCATAGCTCTCCTGATCATGGTACTCTGAGAACATCACCAGGTGCCCTTCAGAAAGGCCACTACGGTCCAGGTAGGTTTTGAGTTGACCCTGGCTTTTCTCATACAGATCCGCGTCGTATCGTTTGACCTCGATGATGTCGGTTTTTCCATGCTGGAGCAGAAGCAGATCTACCCTGCCTCCCCCTACAGGAGTTTCCACAAAGCATTTGGCTCCTGCAAATTCTGCATAGGTGCTGAAGAAAGCGTCGATGTTGTAGTGGTACACTCCCTCGCTCGCTTTGCCTTGGCTGAAGATGACATTGCCGCGGTCTCTCACGTAATCGTTATAGCGACGCATGAGTTTGGTCACGTCCAGAAGGCCTTTTTCATCAATGTACTTTTTGTAAGTCTCGATGGGGCTTTTGAAGTGTTCTTTTTCACCGTTGGTTTTGGGTTTGAAATGGTGGTACAGGGCTTTTTTGTAGAGGGGAATCGGGATATAGCAATCTCCTTCTTCATTTCGATCGATCACACCATTGGCATAGAGTATGCCAATCTCTTCATGTGTGACTTTGAAGGGGACCGCTTCACCGAAGAGGATCTCTTCCATAATGTGCGGATACAGCTTGGCTTTGGCGATGATGTTGGAGATATTTTTGTTGATGTAGTATTCTGTAAAATCATCCAGCGTATGATACAAAGATTGAGGATCGATAAGCTCTCCATCCGGACATTTCTTCTCCACCAGATCCCTGGCAAGGGCGTTGACCAAACCCGGTTGACCAAGCGTTTGCTCGAAAATGCCTTCTTTGACATCCGCCTCAAAATGTTGTCCGGTTTCCGCTTCATGTTGTCCCAGAAGATCAAAGACTTCTTCTCGGGTAAAATAAGGCACATCGATTTGGTCAGCAATATTAAATGGACTGGCGGTGTCTTGCAGAATCCCTGTGATGTTGCTCACACCGGTCAGGATCACGCTGCGTAGCCGGTATTGCTCTTTCTTGTGATAGACACTTCGAATCATATGCAGAAAGGCGTTCAATGTTTCTTCGCTTTTCAACCCTTCAACTTCATCGATCACCATAACCAGATTTTTCTTCTGCACAATGCAAAACTCTCGTATTCTACCCGCGATATCATCTATGTTTTGAAAGGGCGCTATTCCTTCAGGGACAGCAAGCTCATTTTCCCATACCTTCAGTTCAAGATCCAAGCGTTCATGCAAAGCCCGAAGAAAATAGGCAGGATCCACCTTACCCAAGCTTTCAAAGGATATCCAAATCGGAAGATCATTCGTTTCTTTCTGAGAGATCGCCTCGACCAGAAATTGAAAATATGTCGTCTTACCACTCTGACGAGGAGCAAAGATCGTGAAATACCTCCACTGCTCCACTTTCTTCATCCCCATGGCAATCAGATCGGTTCTGGGAACAAAGTAGTTCTCTTTGCGATTGACAGGCCCCTCGGTGCAGAATGTGCGCATCGCTTCCCTCTCTTTCCTCGATAGTGTGCATCCCCTTTATATACAACAAGTATACTACATCCTCCGAATAAAAAAGCCATCTTCATCAAAACCAAAACCGGTTGGAAGCTCTACATACCCCACTTCTTCATCGGTCATCTTCCGAAAGACGGGCAAAGCCTATGTTATTCTCCAAAACCAAAGCCGGCTGGAAGCCGGCTCTACCAACCCTGGATGAAGAGGAACCTCAACGCGATCCGATAGCGATACACCCTTCTCACCCCGGCATCAAAGGCTTTCGTGTACTCGGATTATGTATTCGAGCGATTTCGAGTTCCCGTTGCCGCCTGCTTTTGATCAAGTGTACGGTTTTTGAGGGGGTTCCTTCGTTTTCCTTGCGCTTTTTTTCCTTCTTTTCTCTCTCTTTTCTTGATTATATGCCGGTTTCGTGAGTATTTCAGTAAGCCCTATCTTAGTCCTTCAATTTCCTCTGGGGACAAACCGGTGATTTCCGCTACCTCTGATAGAGCCATCCCTTTTTGAAGCAGCTTTTTGGCGGTGTTGAGCTTTTCTTGCTTGATGCCTTCTTCTCGGCCTTCTCTTAATCCTTGTGCTTTTCATCCCCGAATATCTTCTTGAATATGTAATCGATCAATGGGTTCAAATACTTGGGTTTCATCGAAGCGTGTCCTCCACGTTTTCGTATCATGAAATCATACCACTTTTATCGACGCAGGTTAGAGGAAATGTGTTCGCAAGCCTATCGCTAGCAAAACAGGAACGCAAGCCCAATCTTTGGAGCGCGTATGTTGTGCGCCGTATATGAGGTGCCCAACTTTAGTTGGGCATGCTTTTCTCTTTTACGAGGCTATCGCGACGTAAGCGCCCCGTTTCTTTGCGACGGCGCGATACCCGTTAACCGAATGCTTGGGTTTACCGTACCCGCGGTCGCGAAATAATAATCCGCTTACCGCGCGATAACCCTGCCGATCATCGCGACGTAAGCGACCCATCTCTTTGAGACGGCCGACACGCGAAAACCGAATAACCCCGAGGGCTTATAGAAACCGATCCAACTCCTGCGGGTCTTTCATATCTATCAATTCAAGCCCGAGAATGTCCAACTGGTCCGCCCTCAGCCCTTTCACCTTTTCATAATAATCGTATGGGATCTTCGGGAATTTT
>JAAYCF010000138.1 GCA_012744415.1 Thermotogaceae bacterium | reverse complement strand
TCAGAGAAAGTCCGAGATTGGCTTGCGGTTGTGAGTAATTCCTTCTGAGCGCTTCTCGAAAGCATGTTTCCGCAGTACCCAAGTCTCCCGAGTTGAGATAAGTGAACCCGGCGTCAATCATCGGCCGAATATCGATGTAGGCGCAAGCAGAAAAGAAGAGTATGAATACGACAAAAAGAATCCCCAACCAACCCGCTTTTTTCACTTCAATCACTCCCTATTCGACGGTAATGGAAGAATTATACCCGAAACAGTTAATAAAAAACAAACATATCTACTATCAGTAAACGCGCCTTTTTGGGGAGGATAGTCCGACAACGGGCACGAACAGCTCGGTATAGTCGAAATTCGCTCCCCCCTTGACATTTATCAACGCGTCCGTTAGTATAAAGGGGATTATCGAACAAACGGTTCGATCGGCTAGGGGGTAGATTATGGATTTTTCGGATATCGGTATCGGAATGATTAACCGGCAAGAATTCCTCGTTTCGGAAGAACGCGTAAAAGCTTTCGCGGAACTGACCGGGGATATGAACCCCGTCCACCTCGACGAGGAATTCGCCAGAACAACGCAGTTTGGTAGGCGAATCGCCCACGGGATGCTCGTGGCATCCTTTATTTCGAAGGTTCTTGGGCGCGATTTTCCGGGTGACGGGACGATCTATGTGTCGCAAAAGGTTCGTTTCAGACGGCCAGTCTTTATCGGGGATAAGGTGACCGTCGAGGTGGAAGTGACAGAAAAGAATGACGAAAAAAAGCGGCTGATCTTGAGAACAGATGTCATCAGCGAAAGTGGAGAAAAGGTGATCATCGGCGAAGCCGAAGTCATGAAACCGTGAGGCAAACGGGTTTTCACCCGTTTGCCAATAAAACGTTCAAGAGGCGGTCGCATCGTTGGTATAGTGATTCAAGCGTGCCTTCATTACGAATAACGAAATCGCTTTTCTTTTTGTATTGTCCGATACGTTGCGCTTTCACGCGCTTTTGCGCTTCAGCCAAGTCATAACCGCGAGAGGTCATGAGGCGTTGAATTCGGGTTTTTTGAGTCGCGTCGACGAAAACAACCGAATCGACGTGCCGGTCTAAACTCATTTCGTACAGAATCGCCGCTTCCAAAAAGACAAGCGGATAACGTGTTTCTTCTAAGGCCGAAAAACGCGACAACGTTTGAGAGATCATCCAAGGATGGACGATAGCGTTCAGGCTACGCAATGCCTCGGGATCAGAGAAAACAATATTTCCCAATGCTTTCCGGTCGATTTCGCCGTGAGCGCCTAAAATCCCATTTCCAAAGAAACAGATGATCTTTTTAAGGATTCGTTGATCCGCAAGCGCTTGATGTCCCACCTCGTCTTCGTAAACGACCGGATATCCTTTTCTTTCGTAGTATCGACTCACTACAGATTTTCCGGAAGCAATGGATCCGGTTATCCCCACTTTTTTCAAGAAGGAGATTCCGTCCCGGCGATATCCGCTTCGGAAAAATAGAGATCAGGACAATAAACGCTAAAGTTACCTGATGGCAACGAAAGCTTCGACTCCGACCCGATCCCGGCGACTTTCCCGAATAGTTCCAACACATTCCCGGCGATCGTTATCTGTTCTACAGGATAAGCGATCTTTCCGTTCTCTATCCTGAAGCCTTCCGCAGCGAGCGACAATTGCCCGGAATACGGATTCGCGCCGGAGTGCATCCCTTGCAGGTCCGTGATATAGAGGCCATCCCCCATCTTTCGCATCAGTTCTTCCAAAGAGAGCGGACCCGCGCGCAGCAACAGATTTTGCGGAGCGATCGCCGGCGCTTGATTGTATCGCCCTCGTGTCGCATTGCCCGTCGGAGGAACACCATCCTTCTTAGCCGTTTTGATGCGATGCAAAAAGGTTTCCAAAATCCCGTTCTGTACGATCGTTAGCGTCTTTGTCGGTACGCCTTCAGCATCGAAAGGGATATTCGAGATTCCGCCTTCGATATAAGGTTCGTTGACGATAGTGATCGCGGGAGAAACGATCGCTTGATGTAGCTTTCCAGCTAACAGCGATAACCCTTTTTGCACGTTTTCGGCGTTGATCATAAATGAAAAAAGCGATAACAATTCGCCGACCATATTGTAATCAAGGATAATCGGATATTTCCCGCTTTTGATACTTTTTGCGCCGAGTTTCTTCAGGGCTCTTTCTGCCGCTTTTTGCGCCATTGTCACAAAATCCAAACCGACAGGAGATTCCTGCGCGACGAACTCTAAACCGGTTTTCGCGGCTTTTCCGTCTGAAGCGACCGCGACGAGGTACCCTCCTCCGCCTTCACGGCCACATTCCAAATGAACCCCGTGAGAATTACTCACGTAAAACCTCTCTGCCGCGTCGAAATAGGTGCAGTGGGGAATATTCACGATCGAGGGATGATGCGCTTTCGCCGCCTTCTCCATCTCCAAGCCGTAGGCGATCTTCTCCTCAACCGGCAGTTTCACGTATCGATCCTCAAACGGCGGGAAAGTGCGATAGGAACCGTTTCCTTCATAGATAAACTCGGGATCCGAAGCGTCAACCTGTTGGCTGTTCTCGCAGGCATCGTCGATGATCTTTTCAGCTGTTTCCGGCGTCCAGACTTCGGTAAAACTCATTCCTGCTTTCCCATCGACGATCGTTTTAAAACTGGCCCCAGAGGAAGAGGCATCTTTGTAACCTTCGATCGCGCCTTCAAAAAAGTTAATTTCAAATTCTCGCTGTTCCATGCCGAAGAGTTCGTAGTTTTTTAAGCCTTTTTTTGCAGCGATATCGAAGACAGCGTTTTTAAAGGTTTCGAAGTTCATGTATTTCGCCCCCCCACCAGCAATTCGGAAACACGGATCGTCGGCTGTCCGACATCTGCCGGGATCGACCCCGAAATGGAGCCGCACATTCCTTGGGATCTCGTAAGGTCATTCCCGATCATATCGATCTTTTCCAATACTTCATGGCCTTTCCCGATAAGGGTAGCGCCGCGTACCGGTTTCACCACCCGTCCTTTTTCTATAAGGTACCCTTCTAGCACGGCGAAGTTGAACTCGCCGGTTGTCGGTTGAACGGAACCCCCACCCATCGTCTTCGCGTACAAGCCCCTTTCGGTGTTGGCTATAATCTCTTCCGGTATGGATTGTCCTGGCATTAGGAAGGTATTGGACATCCGTGAGGTCGGCGCGTAGGTATAGTTTTCGCGACGACCGCTTCCTGTCGGATTCGCCCCCATCTTTCGGGCATTCAGACGATCCACCAGATATCCTTTTAGGATCCCGTTTTCGATCAACTGATTTCTTTGGGTGGGTGTTCCTTCGTCATCGACGGTGCTAGTCCCCCAGGCATTCGGGATCGTGCCATCATCTACCGCGTTCACGCAGTCATTCGCAATCTTCTGCCCGACTTTACCACAAAAGACGGACGCTCCTTTCGCGACAGACGTCGCTTCAAGAGAATGCCCACACGCTTCATGAAAGATGACGCCGCCGAAGCCGTTTCCAATCACAACCGGCATCATTCCAGCAGGAGCGTAGTCCGCGCGTATCATTCGAAGCGCGATACGGGCGGCTTCTTGCCCGACCTCCCTCGGGTCGATGAGGTTGTAAAATTCGAAACCTGTTCCGTATCCCGGAGAACTCGAACCGGTCTCTTTTTGACCGTTTTCAGCCGCGATAACCCTCGTGGTCAGCCGGGTCCTTCTTCGGCGATCCTCGGTAAGCATTCCATCGGTATTAGCGATCCGCACATATTGATCCTTTTCCAAATAACTGACCTCTATCTGGCCGATCAAATCCGCTAAAGCACTTCCCGACGGCGCATAAGTTCTCGCGCCTTCGTTCGCCATTTGCATCACGTGTTTTTTTTCTCGTTTTTCAATGATTTCGAAGGGCAATAAAACGGGCAGCTTCGTTTCATAATGTTTTTCGTTGAGAATAAACGGTTCTTGGGGTTTCGGCAGGCCTTTTAACGCTTTACCTATTCTCCGGGCCGTCCCTTTCAGGTTTTCGATGGAGAGATCATTGGTATAAGCGTAGACCGCATTCGTATTCAGGAAGGCTCTTAACCCGATTCCGCAAATCCTTCCGGAGTTGACCTTCTCGAGTTTGCCGTCTATCATAGACATTTCCGCGGAACGCGTGTCTTCAAAAAAAAGTTCTCCGAAATCCCCTCCCGCCTCGAGTAGTATGCTTAAAACCTCTTCCATTTCTTGTTTCTGAAGCATGCCGACCTCCTTATTATGGGTGCGTTTTGATAATCAAAGCGTCAGCGGGAAAAGGAAAAGCGGCCTTCGCTTTCATCAACGTATCGACAACGGATAGATAATCTTGAAATGAAAATGCGGCGCCGATATCAGGATAAATCGCTAAATACGGGCGTGCTGGGTACACCCTTTGATAACGTTCCGAAATATCCTTTTGTTTTTCCGTGTCTCGTGTTAAAAAACACACTAAATCACGGTTTTCGGCAACCTTTTTCACGGCTTCATTAACGAGCCGTTTTTCGATAATGAAAGGGCGGATCCCCTGCCCCGTCCATTGATTGTATTCCACGACGGAGAATTGATAAGCATTGTCGTTCCAGGCATTGATTAAGATCAACTGGGGAACATAAGGTTCTTGGACCGCTTCCATCAGAATGATTTCTTCTCGCACTTGCTTCATCTTTTCGGAGGAAATCTCTATATCTCCTTTGGCGTTGATCGTATAGGGAAAGTTTAAAAACGCGATTTCACCTAATGCCTCCGCATATCCCCACAAAGAAAGCAAGTCGAGGGCGTCGAAATTCGTTTCGATCTTTCCCAAAACTTCCTGAATGACGCGGTTGATCGTTGCTGTTTCTTTCTTCAGTTTCAAAGACTGGAGCAAACTGAATAAGACTTCTTTTTGCCGTTGGATTCTGCCCAAATCACCGAGCGGGTCGTTTCGGTACCGGATATAGAGCAACAGCTGCTTCCCGTTTAGTTCCTGAATACCGGGTTCAAAATGGATCTTCAGGTTTTGTTGCGTGTCTTCGTAGTCTAAAGTGGTTCGTATATTCACTTTAACCGGACCGAGAAGATCGCCCAGAAATTCAAAAACCTCATAGTCGACCACGGCATACCGCGCGATCGATAAGTCGAACAAAGATTCGATGGTTCTTTGCAACGCCTCGACACCGTATTTTTTATAAATTCCGTTAATCTTCACGAGAGGTTGTGATATTAGGTCGCTCACGGTGGAAGTAGCCGAAGGCGGTTGTTCCGCTGAAACGTTCGATACCATCAAGTCACGTGGGATGCTTATAAAGATCGATTTTTTCGTTTCAAAATGGATCCCCAAAATGCCGATCATGTCTGTTCGATCAGCGCCTCCCGCTGCCGCGTCGTCTACACCTAATATCAGATAGTACGCCTTACCCGTTTGCGCGGTTGTGTCGTCGGACCCTGTAAAAATGTCGCTCAAGAAACCGGGCAAGATTAGGAAGAACACGGTGACAGAGGCGCAAAGAAGGATGGAAGGCAACGCTAATAAAGCCCCGCCGCCCCTTTGGCTGTTCCGTATCATTGGGACATAAACTCCTTGATCGACTTTAAACTCTTATCGTCTAAATAAAACCGTTCCACCTCGACTTCTCCCGAATCGGTTAGGTACCGGATCGTAACAGGGTTTTTAGTGAGAAAGGCCACCGGCGTGGCTTTATAGGCATAATTTTTCAGCTGGTCGACCAAGCGAAAAGCGGAGCGATTATTGAAGTTATCCATCTTAAAGATATTTTGTAACGCCTTCATCTTCGGAAAGAAAATAAATTCGATCACGGATAGATCAATCTGTTGTACTAATCCGATAAAGTGATGAATGTCATATGAAGGCGCTGAAGCGCCTGTTTGGGATACGTCTGGCGCGTTCTTCGAGAGCTGTGCGAGAACGGTGAAGTCAGAGGTCTCTATCGTCGCCCAGAAACTCCGATTAGCCCGTCCAAAGAGCTTTTCTATCGAATTATAGATGCCCTGCGGTGTCGATTGGTCCAAAGATACGGCTTGGATCGGTTCAAAGCTTTTTAAGGGCATCTGTACGGCATAGCTGATTTTTTGCTGTCTGTTGGACCGGATAAAGAAGACTTCCTCTTTATCCTGTATCAGAAAGAGAAAGTCGACGACGGGTTCGGTCATATCGCTGCTGTCGAAGAGAAGATTATGAGTATAGAAAAGGAAAAAAACAGCGAACGCAATCGCGATGAGAATCAAAATCAACAGCCATGGAACTTTGCGTTTCGGCTTTTTTTTATAAGTATGTGTCGGTACCGGATAAATCATGGACGCCCCTCCGTTTGCTTCTGCACGATTTCTTTCACTTTTTCCAAGCAACCCAATGAATAGGATACCATTTCCCACGGATTTTTCAAGGTAATCGGGTCTACGGATTCCACGTTTTTCATCACGGGGATATCTCGGTAACCGGACAACTCTCCCGTGATTAAACAGACGACTCCTTCCTCGAACCAGAGAGGAAAAGCCGCTTGCCGCCGAATCGTCCAATGCAGCAATTCGTGTTCTAAAAGGCTCCGATAGACGGATTCGCCTAACAGATGCCGGCTCTGCAAGCATATCCGATAAGCGTTCGTGAACCCTCGAATCCAATAGGGCGCGCCGGTTTCGCGCGTAAAGGCCTCGACGCTTGAGAACTCTTTTACAACGACGACGGACTCCTCGATGGTCATTCCCAGAATCGCTTCCAGCTCTTTCACCCGATTTGGAAACTCTGCCTGCAAAGAGGTGCGGTACTCGGCGGCCATCAAACACACTCCGCTCAGTACAAGCATCCAGAATATTACGATTCCTATTCGTCGGCGTTTCATGCCGCCCTCCTTTTATTAACTCTCATCGTGAAACCTTTCCGCTATGATGAACGGCGTCGAATGCTTCTCCGAGTATCTGGCAAAGAAAAAAGAGGTATTCTTTCTCCACATTGGAAAACACCTTAAAAAACGAAAACTCCATTAATAGCGCCACGATCGGCTCGGAACGGGCGTAAAGCGGGAGGTAGATCCGGGAATGGGAATCGGGTGCGATCCCTTCTTTTTCGCTGATCTCTCCCATGAACGGTTTCGCCGGAGAAAACGAAGCGGAAAAGCGTTCTTGTAACTCTTCATCCAAGCGTTTTCTTTCGATCTTCAAAGAGACGTTCCCGCCTGGATCAGGATGGGACGGTTTCCTGGCATAGTAGAGCATTTGATCTTCGGGCTTCTCTTCAGGACCGATTCGTACTCCCCATAAGGAAGCTTCCGGGTATATTTTCCTTAAGAAAGAGATAAAGGCCGAAATGACTTTCTGGGTACCGTCGCCGATGTTGGACGGGTTAACCGCCACCGCGCCCGTAGCCTCGACCGTTTGGGGAGAAAGTAGGCTCATCTGAAACCGAGATAGTAAGATATACTTTTGGGAGATGGTTTCGTTGCGTTTCGTCGAATAAAAGATTTTTAAATACAGTTCGGAAATATTGAACAGTGTGCGCAAAAAATGAAACTCGTAATCGGAAGGATCATAAGCTCTGCTTTTCAATAAAACAAGGAGGATCAGATCGCGTTTGTCGATTGAGATGGTTTTTGAGGCTAAAACCTTTTTCTGAAGAGGCGATAACCCTTCCGAAGAGGTCCCCCGATCTTCTTCGGGAAGGCCCAAGGAAAGTTGTCCAACCCACAGTTCTTTGGGAGTCTGAAAGAGAGAAGGAGGCAGCGCCGTTAAAACAGGTTCGCCTCCTGAAAAAGCCAAAAGTTTCCCTTTCGGTTCCGTTTTTTGGAAAAAGAGGATATCTTCGACCCAGTTCATAATCGACAGCAACTTATCGTATAACTGTTTCAGCTCAAAGGTCGGCCCTTTTTGGAAATCAAAGCCCGAGAAACTATCGGTAAGTTGGTACACCGTTCGACTGAACTGATCAAGCTTATCGGCCGTAATCTGCAAGTCTCCAGACATGAGTTTCAAAGAGCTTTCTAAACGGCCAATCTGTTCCCCGTACTCTTCTTTGGCTTGATTCAACGAGAAATACTTCTCTTTGGCCGTCTTCTCCCAACTATGGATGTAGAAACCATAGAACCACCATACTAAGACCAGAATAAATATCGCCCCCAGCATGAAAGCGAGCGTATAGATGTTGACGCTGATCGGAGAGGTGCTGAATATGAGGTAGGTAAGAAACGGTTTTTCATAGAGATTGATCGAATTCACGAAGATATAGTCTCTCTCTCCGAGACTGGTGAAAAGGGCGTTCGCTTCAATTAGTCTCCCCGGAGGGTACAAAAACGTCGTATCGTTCAGGAAAGCGTAGAACCTTTGGGAGTCGTTTAGCGGGAATTGCGCGTACAGGGTCTCCATGTTCACCGAAAGTTTAATGCCCCACCCTTGATCGGTACGGGTATAGAAAGTGACGCGACCCCTCTCGAAGACCACTTCCTCGTTCTTGTACATGATCGGATAAGAGGTTAGAAGCTGCGCGACATCGATTTCGGGGTCGGTAAACAAAAAAGTCTTGAGTTTCCATTGCGCCGTGGCAAGATTCGCCGAATTCTTCACTTCGTTGACGATCCGAGAGTAGGTTTCGATTCTGTCTTCCAGCATTTTGCTGCTAATCATAAAGACTTCTTTCGATAGCTCAATCTCTTTTTGTTGCATTTTTCGGTCGTTGAGATTGACCTGCCAAAAGACGGTGTAAAAGATCATAACTGGAAAAAACGCGATCAAGGCGAAGAACACATTGTTTAACCGTTGCGTGCCAGGGATGATCTCCCGATTTTTTCCCGGCGGAATCGGTTGGCCGTAGTGACCGAAGATGCTAATCAGCAAGATCGACACGACGCGAAAAGTTTCCGAAACCACCTCTTGGAATTCCGTTTGTAGGATCCGAAAAAACCCGAAACGCAGAAAGAAGTCCACAGAAAACAAGAAACACGCGATGATGATCCCCCACACCGCCGAGCCGACGGAAACCCCCGCCAGCATCGAAGAATAGACGACCATCGGTAAAACGCCCAACATGTAGGACATTTGGACCATTAGGGTTTCGAAGTTGCCCATCGGGTTGAAAAACAGACCGAAGGAGATGGGGACGAGGAAGCAAATAATCGACAGAACAAAATATCGGCCGATCGGAATGTGATCATTATACTGAACGACCGCATTTCGAAAGAATACCAACAACCAGAGATTATTCAAAAAAAACAAAATGTTGGTGACGAGATAGAGATCGTCAAATAGAATAATTGTGACATATCGGAGGAGTCCGTATCCGATCGAGGTAACGAAAGACATCAGGATAAAAGAGAATGATGTCTTCCTGTTGAGATCAAACTTTGAGATTCCGTTGAGAATCAACAGATCCGAGGTTAATAACGAGAGACTGAATACCAACGCTTCCCATACGCTCATACGTTATACGCTCCGCTAAAGAGTGTCCGCTTCAGATTCATCCGGGGCAAAACCCGGTTCACCTTCCGAATATCCTGTGATCTTCCGCATCCCGACGTAACGATCCAATTCTTCCCTGAGTCGGCTCGCTTTTTCCTCAGCGATCGAGACCAGAATCTCAACCTTTTCGGCATATCGAACTGTAATCCCAATCTCTGGAACGTCAAGCGCGGACAAAAAGTGACGGAAGCCTTTCCAATCGTGATAGGCCAAAGAACAGGCATATCGTCGATAGAGACGGTAACGCACGATACCGACTGTCATAACCGTCTCTTCTGCGGACCGGCGATAGGCTTCGATCAACCCGCTAATCCCCAACTTGATGCCTCCGAAGTAACGGGTTACGACAAGGGCCGTCTTCTCCAGCCGATACTTGGATAAGACCCCGAAAACTGGCGCACCGGCCGTTCCTCCCGGTTCACCATCATCTGAAAAATGAAAGCTGCCGCTTTTCGTCTCGATCACATAAGCCCAAACGTGATGATTCGCTTGAGGATGTCTCGTTTTCGCGGTTTTTATAAAATCTGTCACTTCTTCTTTCGTATGAACCTGGGCGGCACAACCGATAAACCGCGATCGATGGATAACGACCTCCGTTTCTATCCTTTCCTGTCCCCGAGAAGTCTGCCCAAGGATAGGGTCCCGCACGGAAAAAAAAGAACCCGCGGTCGAACCGACGCTCATCTTTCCCTATTCAGCTTTATGTGAAAAGAGATACTGTAAAAAATCAACCTTTTCGTCCAGTAACACCACGGCTTCTTTTTGAAAGACGGATTCGTAAGCGGTCAAAGAGCGCCAGAAATGGTAGAATTCCGGGTCTTTCGAAAAAGCTGAGGCGTAAACCTCCAAAGCCGAAGCGTCTCCCTTCCCTCGAATCTCTTCCGCTTGTTTATTCGCTTCTGCGATCAGGACCGAAGATTCCTTTTCCGCTCTCGCCACGATCTCTTTATACTCTTTCTCTCCCTCGGCTCGAATCTTCGCCGCCGCCTGATACCGTTCAGATTTCATCCGTTCGAATACCGCCTTCGCGTTGGTGTCCGGAAGATCGGTCCGTTTTACGTTGACGTCCGTTACTTGTACGCCAAATGTCTTTAAAATATCGGATGTCTGGTTCGTAATCGATTCAAGATAGGCGCGGCGGTCTTCAGAGATGATGTCCGAAATCGTCAGTTTGGCAAAGGAATCGCGGATATTCGAGTAGACGATGTCATCGATTCGGTTTAACGCGCTATTCGTGTTGTTGAGCGTTTCCAGGAAGGTTTTCGAATCCGAGATCCGCCACAAGATGAAACTGTCCACTTCCAGTCGCTTTTTGTCAACTGTGAGAACGCTTTCGGGGGCGCTATCATAAAGCATGATGCGTTTGTCCCGCTTTTCTATCTTATCGATAAAAGGAGCTTTGAAATGGATTCCGGCCTTATCGTGGACGTCCATAATCTTTCCAAACCGCAAACGGATCGCGAGTTGTGTCTCATCAACCGTGTAGGTCACTAAGGCGAAAACAACGAAAAAAGCTATGAAAATCCCGAGGAACCACCAAAAAGCTTTCATTATAGATCCCCTCCGTTTAGCAAGGCTTGAATATCCAGGAGTTTCAAGGTATTTCCGCTATCTCCAGGTATAATCAGGGTTTTGAAGTTCGGGAGCACTTTTTCCATGGTCTCGATGTACAAGCGTTGGCGCGTGATCTCCGGGGATACTTCGTATTTTTCCAAAACTTGTAAAAATCGAGCGACTTCTCCTT
>JAAYCF010000137.1 GCA_012744415.1 Thermotogaceae bacterium | reverse complement strand
TTTCGGTTTGAATCGGATCTTACTACCCCCGTCGCATCATCGGGGCTGTCTTTTGCGTTTGCCGAGATTATACCCGAAATTTTTCCGTTCGGATAAAAAAGCCGTGAAGTCAGGTATAATCCATTCACCCAATTTTATTTTGAAGGAGAAAGCGGTTTTGTACAAAACGGATCCTCTTGAGAAGCGAGGGGTGCTATTTGAACCGATTCAGACCGAAAGAGACCTGACGCTCTACCGTACGGCGGAGGGATATCTCGTGATCGCTTGCGATTCCAGCGGGAGTATCGGGGAAAAAGAAACCGATCGCCTCCGCGTGGCACCGTCTGTAAGCGGCCGGTTCGCACTTCGGGTTTGTTTAAACGAAATCCTGAGCGTTGGCGCGCTCCCGTTATGCGTGGTTTCGGCGGTGTGCAACGAATGGGAACCCACCGGAACGGCTATCTTCAAAGGAATAAAGCTGGAGCTGGATCGCTACGGGTTTGGAGACTTGCCTATTAATGGGAGCACCGAAGAAAATTTTCCGACCGCGATGACCGCTTTCGGAATCACCGTCATCGGCTGGGCAAAAACCTTGCATTTTCGGAAAACAAGAAGCGGGGACACGCTCTACCTCTTCGGAAGCCCGAGGGTCGGTCAGGCAGTTTTGGAGAACGAAAACACCCTGTTGGATCCGGCAGCCATCCAACGGCTTTTTCAAACCTGTCCGATCGGCGATCTCCTCCCTTGCGGGTCGAGAGGCATTCGGCATGAGATCGCGGTGTTGATGAAAGAAACCGGTTTGCGGATACGCTTGGAACGGCCGCTTACGATCGATATCGATCGTTCCGCAGGGCCTTCTACCTGCGCTATCTTTACGAGCGGCGACAAGGTCGCTCCATTAACCCTTCCTTCCGTAAGCATAATCGGAACCGTTGAATAAAGGAGCGTATGGGAATGAAGACGACGTTTATCACCGGGGGACAATCCTCCGGAAAATCGACAAAAGCTTTGGAGATGGCCTTAATCGATCCCTTTCCCCGCGTCATGATCGCGACCGCCCAAGCCTTCGACATGGAAATGGAAGAAAAAATTCGGCATCATCAGGAAGAACGGCAGGATCGGTTTATCACCCTCGAAGAACCCATCGACCTTCCGAGCGCCTTCGAGAAAGCCTTAGCGCTTCGCCCGCGTGTGATCGTCGTGGATTGCCTGACCATGTGGGTATCCAACCTTCTCTTAGCCGAAAGAGCAAAGGATATCCCGAGGTTCACGGAGCGGTTTTTGGAATTGTTGCGTCTACATTCGGAACAAACAGAATTGTGCCATACCCTCATCGTGTCCAATGAGGTCGGATGTGGCATCATTCCCGCAAATGCGCTTTCGCGCCAATACGTCGTTCTTTTAGGAAGCGTCAACAAAGCCGTCGCGAACATCTGTGACCGTGTTCTCCTTATGGTCAGCGGCTTGCCTTTAACGGTAAAAGGAGCGTTATGATCGTCGGCGCCACCTCTTGGCAGATTCCGGGAACATACTGGGAAAACGTACGATTGATCGGGGGCCATGCGGATTTTGTCGAATTGTTGGTCTACACCTGGGATGAAGAAACCGAACGCCTGTTGGACCGCGAATGGCGGTTGATGGAGTCGGTTTGCCCGCTTTCGATCCATCTGCCGACCGATAGCCTTGCGCATATTGAAGCAGCGTTGGACTACTTCCGCCATAAGTCGGTCTATCGATTGACGATGCACCCGATTCTCCCCTTGGAAGAAACGCTTTCCCTTTACTATCGATACCGGTCCATTTTTCCCGAGCGGCTTCTATTAGAGAATCTCGAAAACGATTATCTGGATCGCATCCTGGCGGAATGCGATACCGGTTCGTTGCTTTTGACCTTTGACATTGGACATTTTTTGCTTCTCAGTCGCGATGTTCCGGCGTTTTTCGAACAATGGCGTTCGCATATCCGTGAGATTCATTTTCACGGCATCGTCAATCATAAAGACCACGCGTTGCCTGATCCCGGCGCGATTCGAACGTTCAAGAATTGGATGAAACAGTTTGACCCTAACGGCGCGTGGCCGGTCTGCGTCGAACTGTTCAATTGGGAAGATACCGCCGCTGTTTTGAAGGAGCTGAAAGATGATCGATGACCTATGGACCGCTTGGACAACGCTTAGCCGTTTTCCGGCTCCGTCAATTAAACAGGTCCGTCTTCAGCGCTCGACCCTCTTTTTCCCGACGGTTGGCTGGACCGTTACGGGATTATTGATAGCGTTCGATTGGCTCTTAAAAGGGGTTATGCCCGAGAACTTGCGAGCGGGCGTCCTCTTAATTGGCTACTATTTTCTCTTTGGATACTTCCATTTTGATGGATTTCTGGACGCCGTCGACGGGTTTTTGGCATCGCACAAAACGCCGACACAGCGTTATGCGATCATGAAGGACCCGCATATCGGCGCTTTTGCCCTTTTGTTCGGCGCTTTGACCCTCTTGCTTCAATATCAGGCAACCCTTCATTTTTCGCCGAATTGGTTCCTGTTTCCGCTGTTCGGAAGAATCGCGATACCCTGGATGTTGTCGGTATCCCAACCCTTCTCGAAAGAGGGCTTGGCTGCCGGTTACTATCCGTATCCGCGGCGATATGGTTTCTTTTCTTCAATTTTTCTCCTCCCCCTCTGCCTATATCCCCTGTTTTGGCCGACCTGTCTGGTCGGCGTGGCCGTTTCTCTTGCCGTTATCGCCGTTTTACGTTGGGCATCCCTTCGGCTGATGGGGGGGATCAATGGCGACGTCTTAGGTTGCGTCTGTATTTTAACGGAAGTGGGTTTTCTTCTGGTCAATACCCTCCTCCGTTAAAAGGGCAAAAGGAGGCAATAAAATGAAAAACAGCGTGCTTTTCGCGTTATTAATGAGTCTGTTTGTTGTGGTATGGGCGCATCAACCGTTCCCGGAAAAGGTGGAAACAACGTATCAAAACATGCAGATCTTCAAAGATCCCGAGGTATCGATCGCGATGTACGCCAGCTTGGACTTTTCGGGCGATGTGGATTATTTTGCTTTCGAAGGGTTCGAAGGCATCCCCGCCTATCTATCCGTCGTGATCCCGGTTATCCCCGGGCAAGAGGATTTCGCTCCGGATATCGAAATCGCCGGACCCTTCCCGGCTCCGAAACTCAGCGTGGAAGAAGAATTCGATAGTCGGATGGTTTATACGTTAGTCGATGATCAAGCATCGCCCACCGTATTCTTCGAGCCGTTTAGCCGCACCTCGTACTGGGAGCGGCAAGAGGTCTGGCTAAACCTTCCGACCGACGGCTGGTATATCGTCCGGGTATCGGATGGTCGCCAACGTACGGGGCGGTATGTGTTGGCAATGGGGACCAAAGAGGTCTTCGGGGGCGATCTGTTATTCCTGCTCCAGTTCAAACGCACCTACTGGAAGCCTGTCGAATAAAGGGTATCGGCAAAGTTAATACCCCAGAAGGGCACGAAGAATGACTTAAAGTGCCGCGGGTAC
>JAAYCF010000136.1 GCA_012744415.1 Thermotogaceae bacterium | reverse complement strand
TATAATGCTCCTCTAAACGCAGGACGCGTCCGTTAAAGGTCCTAAGCGTTTCATAGACCGACTCGGCGCTCATGAACCCTTTATCGAATACGGAGACTTTCGCCTCGTTTTCTTCTACCCATTGATCATTCAGAAACACGTACATGTGACGACACCATCCCGTCAATATGATCCCGATCGATCGATTCGGGGTTGACCCATACTTTTGTTCCGGTTATGAAGCCTGCGGTGATACCGTCTTTTCTGTTTATCGTGTGTCGTATATAGAATTCGTCGTGGCCGTTACAGAAGTCGGATTTCGTGTCAGTGACTTCCACGATTACTTCTCTCGCATGGCGGATATGCTTTTCTCTATACTTCTCGGATAGCTTTTCCGAAAGGAGAAATAGCGCCCGGCTCCTTCGCTTTTTTTCCGTTTCTTCCACTTTTTCCGGTAGTACCGCAGCAGGCGTGTTCTTGCGGGGAGAGAAACGGAAGATATGGACTTTTAAGGGTTCTATCATTTGTATCAGCGCGCAAGTTTCTTCGAAATCCCGATCACTCTCTCCCGGAAATCCGACGATCACATCGGCAGTGAAAGAAAAGAGAGGATCGGTTCTCCGCAACGCCGCTACCGCGTCCAGAATAATCGAAGCGGCGTATGGACGCCGCATACGCTGCAATACCGAGTAAGAACCGCTCTGTACAGAGAGATGAAGGTGTTTGCATAGGTTCGGAAACCGCCATAAGGCGATCAGTTCGGGTACTAAATATTCGGGATTCAAAGAGCTCAGTCGAAACCGAAGGTCAGGGAAGGTCGTAAGCACCGTCTCCAGCAAAGTGACGAGCCTTTCGTTCTGGTCTCGGTACTGACCGATATTAATACCTAAAAGTACGATCTCTCGATACCCGCTGTCAGAAAAAGCGCGGATTTCGGAAAGCACATCCTCCACTGGTTTTGAACGGCCGCGCGACCCTCTCGCGTGAAATATCTTGCAGTAAGAACACCCGGTGGCACACCCGTCCTGGATCAGGATAAAAGCCCGAGATAGGCCAAAACGCCCCTCTAAGCTCATAGAAAGAGAAGAACGTAACCAATAAGCACTATTCACGTTCGTAAATGGCCCTTCAGACAAGGTGCGCTTCACATAGGCTAAGATTTCGCCTTTTTCTCCGTTTCCTACGACCCCATCCGCAACGCCGACGTACTTCTCCGGGTCCATTTGGGAATGGCAGCCGGTTACAAGAACTTTGGCTGCGGGGTAACGCCGTTTAACACGATGGATGGCTTGAAAGTTTTTTCTATCTGCTTCTGCGGTGACGGTACAGGTATTCACGACGAAAAGGGCGGGGTAATCCGAATGGGGGTTTGCGATCGAATAGTCTTTTTCGAGCTGACGCGCCATCCAATCGGATTCATATTGGTTTACCTTACAACCAAAGGTTAAAAAAGCGATCGAAGGGGTCAAAACCGCTTCTACTTCTCTTCCGCCGCTTTTTCTTCTAAAACCTCTTGAAGAACGCCCAGCAGGATCCGGGAGCGATTGATGATCCCGGTTAAACGGGAATCCTTGTCAACCACAAACAGGTTCATGAATTTGTGGCGAAGCAAGAGATCGGCGGCGTGAAGGATCGTATCCTCCTCTTCTATCGTGATCACGTTGCGGTTGATAAACTTGCCGATCGGCTCGTCTTTGATTTCAGATAACTTTCGCTTCATTTGGTTGGTGTCAGGGATGAAAGAAGCGGATTGTAACAGGCCGAAATATGAGGGTATCGTTTCGTTGATCACATCGTCTTCGCTGATAATCCCGATGATCCGCATCTTCTCATCGACAACGGGCAATACGTGACGAAGATGCAAGGCCGAAATCCGGATAAAGGTTTCTATTTTTTCGTCTTCAAAAATCGCTGAAACGTCTCGTATCATCGCATCTTTAATGAGCATCTCTCTCAACCCTTTATTTTTTTTATTTGTATTTTTGGGAGTGCTTCTTCGATCTCTTCGATAGTCGGACTTTTTTTGAAAAGGTACTTTGTTTTCGCCAAAGCGGCGGCCATTCCAAACTTCGCCCTCTCTAACAAATCCGGGCCATTTTTCCGGGCGAAATACATCATCGCCGCCATATAGGTGTCGCCAGAGCCAAGCAAATGAGAGGGATCCACGTGCGGGTCGCACAGGGAGAGAAGCCAAATCCCGTCTTTGGTAAAAACAATATCGTTGACGATTTCGAAAGAAGAGACCACCATCTGAGCGCCTTTTTCGATGATTTTTTCGCCCGCCTCGATGTAATCCTCCATCGTCTCAAGCTCTTTACCAAATATCCGCGTATCGCTCCGCAAATCAGGACGAACGATGTCGGCGCAATGCGTATTGACAGAATAAGTGAGTAAAGCGCCCCGCGCTTCCAGATAGACTTCGGTGTTTTTTTCGTGGGCGATTCGCGTGAGCGTCGAATACATCTCGATCGGGATCCCGTAGGGCAAAGAGCCCGATATCAATACGGTTTTGGGATAATCGACAAGCGACCTGAAAACCTTTATAAAATGCGTGACGTCGTGTTCCGCAACCGTGGGGCCGGCTTCGTTGATTTCGGTTATCGTATGATTACACTCGTCAAGGACCGCAATGTTTTCCCGACTCTCGTCATTGATATGAACAAAGCTTGTCGTGATGTCCCGATACCTTCTATGTATTTCGTACTCGATCATCCGGCCGATGTTGCCTCCTAAAAAGCCGGTCGAAACGCTATCGATGCCCCATTCCGAGAGAATGACGGACACGTTGATCCCTTTTCCGCCGGGCGAGAGATTCATCTTTTCTCTCTCAAAGATCCGATGCAGCCGGTTCGGTTCAAAATAAGGGATGATGATCTCTCTATCAAGAGCCGGATTGAGCGTGACGGTCAATACTTCCAATGCCTTCCCCCCTGTTCAGAAGAATCTCTATCGTATCACCGTTTTTTATAGTTTCCATGAAAGTAACGTTCTTTCCGTTGACTTTTAGTTCATAGCTCCGGGCATGACTCAAATCAAACTCGAGCAATGAAAACAGGTCAATTAGCTTCGGAATTTTTTCAACCGTGTCGATCTGCACTTCCGCTTTATCGTAAAGGGGACTATCTAAATTCGCAACCGTACCGTCTATTCGAACACTAAAAATTGTTATGGGCAATTCCGTTTCTTTGCCGTTGGCGGTGACGCTCACTGTTTTGACCGGGATATCTTTGATCAAGTTACGAACAACGGGCGTTTTTTCAAATGTTTGCACTCTCACTTGATCCCCTGGCTTCAAAATATAGTCGGGGTCCACGAGCTGCTCACCGACCAATACCTCCTCTTCTCTCACGATGAAAGATCGGATCATTCCGTTAACCAAAATCGACAGGTACTTTTTATCGTGGTCCGAAACGTACTCAGGGATTTGATAAGCCCTGCACAAAAAATCAGTTTCTATCTTGTCCCCATCTTTAATCTGGACGTCTCCTGCCAGCTCATCGCCGTTGATGGTGACCCGGGGCATTAAAGCGATCTTGTTTCCGTTAAGGACCAGCGGTAACGGCGTTACGACGGAAGATAGGAATAGCTCAGGAGGTTTTCCTTCTTTTCCGGGAGAAAACTGAACCGTATCCCCGTGTTTCAGTCGGGAATGAACGTTCCCCGTTTCCCCCTCGATCTTGATTGTCGCCTCCTGCCCCATCGTTCCTTTAACAATCTTGACTTCGCCGTTCAATTCGTAGGTTAGCGCGGGGCCCGGTTTGCCGATGATCTCTTCGACCCGATGCCCGCACTGCAACAACGCTTGCATGACAGTGTTTTTATTGTCGATTCCCATCAGATCCACACTCTTACCATTGATGCTGACACGGACGAAAACGCTGCTCGTATGCGTATCTACCGAATAAGCGATTCCGACGGGCGTGATATACTCGCTGCCGTGCATCTTTCCGCTGCGATCCTCAACATTCGGAAGGTTTTCGATACTTTTTAGCGCCGCGCGGTTTTGAGACAAGTTGAGCTTCTTACCTAAAACTTCCACAAAAGAGTATGATTTCGCGCCGCCGCCCACGATCAGCGCGGCTACCGGCGGCTTGCCGTTCAGTTCGATCGTTTCGTCCGCTATCTTCTGGGTGATTTCATTGATCACAGGGGTAACCGTTTCGATGAACATTTCCCGCGTGATATTCACTTCGGTGTCTAAGATGTCATTGACTGTGACCAATTCCGTTTTTTCTGTGGAGATACGCCGCTTCACCATCTCCGCGGTGTGAAAGTCGATCAGGAAACGCTCGCATAAACTTTCTGTGATCTCGTCGCCCGCCATCGGAACGACGCCGTAAGCGATGATGGTTCCGTCTCTTGAAACCGCAATATCGCTCGTCCCGGCTCCAATATCCGTTAAGACAATATTGAGCTTTCGGAGATCAGGCGGGACAACCAAACTAATCGCCGCAATCGGTTCCAAGGTCATATGTTGAGGGGTTAAACAGGATAGTTCCAGCACGTTCATCATCGCATTCACGATATAGGCCGGTAGAAAAGCGGCGATAACTTTGACCGAAACGACTTTGCCACGTTGGCCATATAAATTTTTTATCCACTCTCCATCTAAAGAATAGAAAAGAACGGAATAACCGACGCAGTACATCTCTCGGTCATCCGCTCGGAGTTGCTCCATCGAATTCTGTATGGCGTTCATCTCTAGAAAACGAATGGTGTCCGATGAAACCGAGCGCTCTTCCTCCACATTCAATTGCGCTTCTCCGATGGAAGTCTTTAAAAACCTTCCTGCAACCGCCACAGAGACTCTCTTCAACTCTATATTGTTCCGTTCGGAAAGCGTTTGGGTCACGCTTTTAACGATTCTCGAAACCTTTTGAACATCGTGGATCGCGCCGTCGATCATGGCGCGTTCTTCGTGCTCCATGATCTCTGAATCGTAAACCACGATCTTTTCATCGAACTTTTCGGCCAAGATCCCGATTACTGTTCGGGTACCGATATCCAGCGCGTATATCAAAGAAAACACCTCATATTTTTAAGAAAGAGACACGTTGTCCTCTCCTTATGCGGAAAATTATACCATACATTTGGTTTGCCTTTGAATTTATGCTAAGATACGCGTAATTCAAGTGCAGGGGTTGAGGTTTTTGAAAGACTTACGTATAGTGTCCGACTGCGGCGGGATAAAAGTATTCAGAACCACTTTGCCGCCTATCGGAGTGAACACTTACTTTCTTACAGATGGTTCCACGCTCGTCATTATCGATCCCGGATACGGCGCTTTCGACCTGGCTCAAAAGGAGTTCCCAGACTATCTGGAAACTCTGAACGTCTTGATCACGCATGCCCACTATGATCACGTCTCGGGATTGAGCGAGTTCCCGCGCAAACGGATCTATATTTCGGAAGCGGCGGAACCGGGTTTATACTTCCCGGAAAAAAACCTGAGCGACCAATTTTCAAAAAACGGGTTCCGACTTTCGCGAGAGGCAGAAACAGTAGTTCTCTTAACGGAGGGACCCGCCGAGATCTTTTCGTTGCGTTTCCATACTTGGGTGTTGCCCGGACATACTCCGGGCGATGCGCTTTTCGATTTTGGGTGTTGCCTGTTTTGCGGGGATATTTTATTCGAGTACGCGATTGGTAGAACTGATTTTCCTGGTTCGAGCGAACGTTTAATGAAGCAATCCTTAAAAAAACTTTATGCCTTATTAAAAGAGCAGAATCCAGAGAAACTGATTTTTCCAGGACACATGAACGCCTTTACCGTCAGGCACGCCCTTGAGCATAACCCCTTTTTGGCAGTTTACACGAACTTATCTGTATAACCGGAGCCCG
>JAAYCF010000135.1 GCA_012744415.1 Thermotogaceae bacterium | reverse complement strand
CTCAGGCGGTGAAGGGCTCCGCGCAACGCGGCCTGGAGCAGATCAAAGAGAAGGGGTATGGGGCCAGGTACAAAGACCGCTCCTTGTTTCTCGTGGGAATCGGGATCGATGAGGAAAAGCGCAATCTCGGCTGTTTTGCGATGGAGACGGTCTCTTCCTGATTTTCGCAGTCGCGCGCGACATCATTTATCCGCGAAGGGTCGCGAAGAAGGGCGCAGGTCAGCGGTAGAACCGGTATCGCGCGGTCCCGCCGGTTCCGACACGGCGAAAATCGAGTCACAAATATCGAATGCAAAAGCGCCAGTACACGCTTGGGGGTATCGCAAATGACTAAAAGGGTCGGTCAATGTCTTTAATTACATTCGGCCTTGCTAAAGAGTTGTATACCCCAAATAACGAAGGACAAGTAGAAGCTTTTCGTGGTCTTGATAATGAGAAAAGCCTTTAGCGATGTTCTCTACTGATGGTTCGTAACAAACATAGTCATCAAGACCCGGGAAAAGGGTGAACAGCATTCTGTTTTTCATAAAAACATCCTGATCAGAGGGTATCGCGTATTCCAGATCGTTGAGGTCAACTTGAAGCGACTCCAATTGCTTTTTTATCCCCGGATCACTAGAAAAACCAGCCTCGTACCCGACTACCATAATGACGCGCGTATTAGGCAGGGATTGATAATAAACAGTTAAGAGGTCTGGAAAGCGCTCTTTTACGTACGGTTTATCCAAACCCACAGCCTTCGAAGCGTATCGCGTGTATTTGTCAATTGCCCGGTCGGCTTCTTTAGCCTCCTTTCCCACGGTAAAACGACGGTTAGCGTTCTTTGGCGAAAGAAAAGTCAGCTTGGCTATTCGGTTCGAATATTTCCGGAACCGCTTCGCATAGTAGTGAATCAATAAACGTTTTAGTGACATCTTCCTCCTTTTAAACCGATGGGATACTATACTGTCAGCCGCGGCTGCATATAACCACGGCGATAACGTCGTTATGTTAGGGAACATAGCGATTGCTTTTCAATTCCGCCAACCCGTAGCGAAGTAATGCATTTGTCCGTAAAACCCTTCACCGTGGGGGTTGATTTCTCGCCATATCTTTCGTAACTCGAAACAGTCGTCAGCGATCCAAATTATCGGCTTTTTCGATTGACTCGAACGGATGGATTTGAACAACTTACCGATACTCGGACTATGAGTGTGATCCCAACTGCCTGATTTCCCTCCGACGCGCAGCGCGCAAAAGGCTTCCACATCCAGGTCATACTTTTCGACGACCTCCTTCCAAAAGACAAGGTTTTCTATTAGCCCGTAAAAAAGGGGGAATTCGATCCCACCCGACTCGCATAAGAGAAAAACGAAATGCCATTGATCATCCGGGATAACGGAGGAAGTGACGCAGGGATGAAAATCCGTATAAGTTTTCCTGATCGATTCTAATTCATTGGGATTGAACAAAGTCAGAGGAATCATCTGTAATAAAGTAACATCGGATAGTTGATTCCGAAACCAGTATCGATTATGAAAGTCGGATTGATCGCCATCTTCCTCGTCCAGTTTATCATAGATTTCTTTAAGAGCGGAAATGACGGAATCGCTATAGTCCGTGAGAACCGGAAAAATGTTGGGGGACAGCGAATCCCTTACCTCAGGCGGTACACAGTTATTCAAAACTTTGACGACGGGTTCCCTGTCAAAAGCCGCGCCTCCGTACCAAAACAAAGGTGGAATACTTCCGTTGATTTCGTTCTTTAAATCTTGCCACTCACCCTCGTCCGATGGAAATACGGGCAACAAGCGTTCGATTAGATGCATTAAATCCCTCCTTTTATTATAAACCCAGTAAAAACGAAGTATTCATTAGTCAGTAACATGAAGGTACTACCTTCGAGGTAGGTTTAGGGAAAAAAAGAGAAAAACGGAAAAAGGGTGAAGAAGCGAGCGCTGTATTCGTGAGCTTCTTCCGCAAGCAAACCCGGTAATGGCATTAACGAGGTATAGGCATCGCGTAGTAACCGAAGGGACTACGCGATCCCGTTTGGCAGAAAACGCGCCTCCTATTATCACGGGTTT
>JAAYCF010000134.1 GCA_012744415.1 Thermotogaceae bacterium | reverse complement strand
GCGCTGTTGACACTGTTAATGGCGGCGTCCTGCGGTCGGCTCGCGTTGAATGCCAAGATAGTTCTTTTCGGTGAACCGACGGTCGGTGAATGCGATCTCGAAACTTGTTCTTGCCAGGTGACGGCACAATTCAAGGTGAACGTCAAATTGATCGGTTTCAACTGGGATACTGATATACTCGTGAAATGGAAAGTCACGAATCTTGCGTTAGAACGGCGCGAGGATCTTGAGACGGACGATGAATACGTTTACCAATTCTCCTGTACCGTCGAGCCGGGAACATACCACTTCGAATTTTCTGGAGAAATCGACAGTACGAAAGACCTGGAAACAGATCGCGTGTTTTTCACAGTCGTCTGCGAATGTGAAGGATGCACGCTACACCCACTCACGTTAAGTGCCAACCCTCCCGAAGGGGGGACGACCACCGGAACCGGGAATTACTATAAGAACAAAGAAGTGACCGTTCGGGCAATCCCCAACGCCAATTGGTTTTTTGTGAACTGGACCGGAGAGTTCACGAGCGCGAACGCCCAATTCTCTTTCACGATGACTGACCACGGTGTTCAGTTGACGGCGAACTTCGAATCGTCGCCCGCCAACCCTCCAACCATACAGCTTAATCCCACAAAAGAACCGACCCCGACGGCGGACGGTGAACAAACGGCATTCAATCTCTACGCCAACCAACCTTTGACCGAATTGCAGATTGTTTGCAACACCTTTTTACGTACGATTCAAAGCCCAGACATTAAAGGGACGATACAAAACCCAGACAGTTCCACAACGTACATCTATGAAGAAAACCACCGAAGGGTGGAAGGAAACAACGCTTATGAGATAACCGGGAAGAGTGTAAACGGCACTTCCAATACGCTCCAATATAACGCCAATCGGACAGTGGCTCAGGGTTTTCGAAACCTTGGGAAGAAAGGTTTGCAATACGTGATTATCGACTTGGGGAATAACAGCAAAAAAGGTCAACAGGTAAGCTTCCTGGTGATAGGTACTGTTCCCGTCGAACATAAGAAAATCGTGGAAATGAACGACCAATACCAGTTTATTGAGAACACTTCCGCGTTTGTCGGAAATTATACCGGTTTAGCCGAGTACTGTATGGGAACCTACTGGCTTCAATCTCCGGCTTATCTGCAAATAATAGACGATCAATGGAAACCGGCGCAAAAGATTGATAATGTCTCTGGTATACAGTCTCTTCCGGGTTTTATTGCGTTTTATGAAAGCGATGCCGTTCAATTGGCGAAAAACAGCGTCTATGGCGCCCATCTATCGCGGCATCCTTACCAAAACGGAGTTTCTTTCACATCGCTTTCAAATAACATCAACGGAAAAATCGCCGGAATAGTACCTTACCGGTACGACCCGCAAACGGACTCCCATACGATGTGTTTCATTGACCTTGAAAGTCCTTCCAAAGCCGAGTTCATTGGTTCGAACGGTATCCCTACAGGTATCAATATACCCGGCCCCGGTAGCATCGAAATGAGAGAAGATCCCCTACCGCTTTTCGGAATTCCTGCTGAGTACGGAACACCGACCTATATCAGCCTTTACAAACAGACAGACGAAATGACGCAGTTTATCATTAATTTCGTCACTCCCGGCGGCGAGTATTGGATAAAAATCTTTAACGATACGGGTCAACTGCTTTACTCTTTCCAAACGCATACAGAGCTGTCGGCATCTGTCGGAGAGCGGGATGAAGCCTTTTTGTATAAAACTGTCGTCAAAACGACACCGGATGAGGAAACTCAAGGGCCATCGCTGACTTACGGAAATCTATACGTTTTGCATACGGCTGCTCCCGGATTCGAAGTATGGGAACCGCTCAATCCATAATGATGCAAAAATGACAAATCTTTAATTCTCCATTTTCTACACCGTTCGTTTTTAAAAGTTCGGGTTCGTTCCTGCGTTTCTTGGATGTTATGGTGTTTCGCCTCTTATCATATGCGTGAGCTCTTGCGCCTCTCTGATCGTAGAAATACTCGGAGTTCACGTTTTCGAGATATCCTACTCCCCGTTTCGCGCGGCAAGCGTAACCACGTGCCCGGCGCGCCATGAGCCGAAAGCGTTTTGGAACCACCTGTCAATCATAGTGTTCTCATCTTTAAACTCGAACGTGTTCCGAAATTCGAACGTTCGATCGGGGAATATCATGCTACCTTTAAGGGTAATCACCCCTTCTTCGAGGGTTACGACCCCTCTTTGTACAACCGAACTGCTATGAAGAATAAAAGCTTCGAGTTGCTTCGTTTCGCGATTCCAATAAAAATACCCTTCCGCAAAAGTATTAATGTCCGAAATCGAGTAAGTGTACTTAATTACGGTACCTCCCCAGATCGCTTCGAACCGTTGTATATTCTCGCAGGTTTTCCGAGATACCGGATCCACAAAACCCCCAACCCATTGTTTATTGACCAACGGCCGCAAAACCTCTAACGGTTCGGCGAGTTTAATCTCCGAAGCGAAGCAAATACAGATAAACAGCAGAAATCCCAAAAACATCCATCGTTCTTTGTTCTTCACATTTCTCCCTCCTATCGATACACGTTCGCCTATCGATTTATTCATGTCCACACGATGACGAAACCGATAATCGTATTATACACTCTTTGCATCTTGATGACGAAGCGGCATCGAAGTCTAGCGACAGTCGTGGTCTCTTTGTTTAGTTTGTATATAGAGAAAGGTTGACGCGGAGCACCTTGTTCGGACCGCCCGATTTTTTGTTGGGTTTCCCGATCTTTTAAATCCATTCACGCTTAAGAAACCGATCATCGAGAATGGATTGAACCCGCAAGTCTTTTTGTTTGATCTCTTTTGCGGTCTTCTCGATAGCGGTAGGAAAGACCATGCTCAACGTAATAACTCTCCTTGTCCGTTGGGATCACGCTGAGGGCGGGGATTGGAATACTTCTGCCGGTGTCCGGAATCGACAATAGTTCGTTACGTCTGAGATGAAGATCCTCTCATTTCCCCATTCATTACGATCATAGGTGATAGACGCGGGTCCAATCTCCCGATCGATTATTCGTTTCTTATTAATTACTTTTTTAATAATATTTATTTACTTATTAATTAATAAATCAATTAGGTTTCTATGCCTCAAGCGTGTATAATGGAATGGCACTTCTAAAAGTATAATTAGAAACAGTATTAGTGCTATACTACCGAAATATTCTCGCTTTATGGACTTTCTCCGGTTATTCTTAAGGACTGGTTGAAGGGCCAAAAGGTTAATACATAGGAGGAACTTAATGAAAGGATTGAACAAAAGCTTTGTTGTAACACTTATACTGACCGTTTTTCTTTTTGTGGGGGTATTTGCGCAGTCGTCAGAAAAAATCGAATCGATACCGCTTTGGGAAAAGGCGTCTGCGGATGAAGCCAAGAGGATTGTCGTTATCAGCGACCTTCATCTGGGTGTGGATGATAGCTTTTCCGAAACGGTAAAGAATAAAGATCTGATGGCTGAGTTCTTGGAACGACTCGTGTTTAGCGGCATTGACGAGCTCGTTATCGCGGGTGACATGCTCGACGAGTGGTTCGTGCCGATTTCTTATCAGCCGCATAACGATTTGGGCGTTTTCTTCAGGGAGGTTGCGGATAACAACGCTGCCATCATGGCCGCTTTCGAAAAATTGATTCAAAGCGGGGTAAAGGTCATCTACGTTCCGGGTAACCACGATCTTCTTCTTGATGAAGAAACGCTTACCGACTTGCTTCCTGGAATATCCCAGGCTCGCGATGGTGACGGTGTGGGGGTTTATCGAACCGGTACGCGTTCCGAGATCGTCATCGAACACGGACACCGTTATGACACATTCTGCGCCCCGGATCCTTTGTCCAACAAAGAAATTACGGGCTCCTATCCTTCGTATTTACCTCCGGGTTATTTCTTTACGCGCATGGCCGCCACCTACGTTGCGGAGGGGAAATCGGCGCCCAAGAAAGATCTGCCGAAAATCGAAGAGCCCTCAAAAGAAAACGGCGACCTTCATGACGCTTACGTGTATTATAGTTTATGGACGTGGGCGATGACAAGCTTTCCGATCAAGGCCAGTTTCGAGGAAAAAGCCATCTACTGTGGCGTAAATGGATACGACGACAGTTTTTCTTTGAGCGATTTGCTCCCCTCAGAAAGAGAGGATGGTTCGATCAACGCCGTTTTGTATGCAAATGTTCAGAGGCGTTGGGATGACGTTCAGGAGATCAACGGCATCGCGGTAAAGAATTCTTATGCTCAGGCAACAGCGGGCGGTATTGACCACAACTTCCTCGACGATCAGGCTGTAAAGCAATATTTCAATCTGGACCCAACCGTAGACGTGGTCATTTTCGGTCATTCGCACGTTCCGATCGTCAACCGGTTTCTAAAAGGGTATAACAGAGAAAAAGTATACGTCAACAGCGGTACCTGGATTGACGGAAAAGTTGGCCAGGAACGATGCTTCGTGGTTATTGAATCCAGTGAGCAAACCACAACCGTTCGCTTGATGGAGTATCACCCCGACGGAACCATCAGCGATACCGAGAAGAAGTAAAGACTTCCATTTAACGATTAAACCGGCTCCCGGTATCTAGAACACCGATCGGGCGCCGGTTTTTTCTCTTTTTTCCATCTACGAAGGCGATTTACTCCGATAACCTTGTAAGAGCCTATGGCTCAATGAACTGCATCCCCATCGTTGGCGAAAGAGAGAACCATGTTCTATTTTTGGAGCGCCAGCTCTTTAGGTCGGCTCCTCTATCATTTTTTTCGGTTTTCTCGCGACGTAAGCGCCCCTTGTCTTTGCGACGGCGCGATAACCCACGCGTTCATCGCTTACATTATCGATTCGTCTTCTCATCAAACCTCATCGTTAGAAAAAGAGAAACCCATGCCCTTTTTTTGGAGCGCCCGACTTTAGTCGGGCATATTCTTTCAAGCGGTTCGGCGT
>JAAYCF010000133.1 GCA_012744415.1 Thermotogaceae bacterium | reverse complement strand
TTTTATTCGATTTGGGCGTGTCTTCCTATCAACTCAACACCGAAATGAGAGGGTTTAGTTTCGACAAAGAGGGGCCCCTGGATATGCGTATGGACCTCCAAAGCCCGATGAAAGCTGAAGAAGTGATCAATCGCTTTAAAGAAGCTGAACTGGAAAAACTCATCCGCGAATACGGAGAAGAACCCTTTTCAAGAAGCATCGCCAAACAGATCGTCTTGAAACGGCCGATCCAAACGACCCGCGAACTCGTCGATGCCATTAAAGCCGCCATTCCTGTTAAGGTTCGTTGGAAGATGCGAAAACATTTCGCAACGAGAACTTTTCAAGCCTTCAGGATCTACGTCAACAGAGAGTTGGAAGAGCTGGAGAACGGATTGGCAAAATCCTTGCAAATTCTTGGTAAAGGTGGTAGAATAATTTCGATTTCCTTTCATTCTTTGGAAGATCGGATCGTCAAGAATTTTTTCCGGAGTCATGCGGGCAAGCAGGATTCAGACAGCGTTCTCAAGATTATCACAAAAAAGCCTTTGGTTCCGAGTGAAGAAGAAGTCCTCAGGAATCGCCGAGCAAGAAGCGCCAAACTCAGAATCGCCGAAAAGTTATAATTCTATCTGTTTTCATTTCTTTTAGGGGTTTACGTGGGAGGAAGAGAAAGGCTTCCTTTAGGGGGGAATTCTTTTGAATAAGGATTATATTTCTTCGTCTTCAGAAAAACCGGTCGTTTCATCGGCGCCTTATGCAAATCAGACTTCTGCGGTTTATTTGGAGCAAGTCAAAGAACTTTCGAGAGAACGGTTTTTCGAGCTTATCGGAGTGACCGCAAAGATACTCCTCATGACCGCCGTGATATTCGCCGCGTTTTTTGTCCCTTTCTTCGTTGGTATGCAGACGAACCAGTTGAATAACCGCACTTCCGCTATGAAAATAGAGATCCAATCGATGAACACAAAAATCCAGGAATACAATCAGAAGATCACGGCTTTCGGAGAAATGCTGCTGGTGAAGAACAAGATACAGAAATCGGAAGTCGAATAGCGGCTCGATCCCATTGAACGAGAAACGTGTCAATCTTGTTACCGCCGTTCTCTTAGTCTTGCTGGTCGCCCTTCTGGTGCGCGGTTTATCGCTTTCGATATCCCGGCCTGATTCTTCCGGCCTCCCCGTCAAGAATATCCCGATCTTTCCGCAAAGAGGGCTTATTCTTGACACCGGCGGAACGCCTCTTGTGATGAATGCCCACAAATACTTCTACTATTTGGATACGAAATACTACTCGGAGAACCTTGCAGAGGGGAAAGTGCAAACTGACCTCTTTTTTGAGCAGGTGCGCGATTTGTTTCAGATAACGCGCGAGGCGCTTGAAGAAAAGATGCGGACGATGTCATTCATCCTGCTCGGCGTTTCCGAATCGACGGTGTTGGAGATACCGCGGCCCGCCGCTCTGTATATTTCGATCGACCATCGCGACGAGCGGTCGGTTCTTTACCCTGAATTGGCACAGATCATTGGAAAAGTCGATTCGTACGGCAGCGGGGTAAACGGCCTGGAAAGAGCCTTTGACCCTTTTCTGGCTTCCCGGGATATCGGTCAGATGTACTATGAAAGGTTCAGCAACTATGCCCGGCTCGGAGAAATCTTATCGGTCCACCCGCCTGTGGACGGTCAAAACCTCAGGACGACGATTGACCTGACCTTACAGCAAATTTTGTCTAAACGGCTTCATGAAGGCGCCGAAACCTACGGAGCGAAATCCGCGATGGGTGTTTTAATCGAAGCCAAAACGGGAAAGGTGCGCGCCCTTTACAGCACGACCGGACTGAACGATGCGATCATCTCGGTTTTTGAACCCGGATCCGCGTTGAAACCGTTTATTTTTGCCTCGGCTATGAAATATGACCTCTTGGCGGATGATGAAACCTTCTTATGCACCGGAAAGATCAAGCCCTATAAAGATCTTTCGACCATTATCAATGACACGCACGTCCATCACGAGATTCAAACGACCGACGCCTTAGCCCAATCATGCAATGTCGCGACAATCGAGATCGCTTTACGGTTTTTGGAAGAGATGGATAACTGGACATGGTACAAAGAACTGCGACTGGCGGGGTTTGGCAGCGTTACCGGCGTGGAGTACCCCGGAGAGGTGAACGGGATCCTTCACAACCCAGTGGACTGGAATCGCCTGACGGGTATTCAAATGAGTATCGGCCAGGGGATTGCGGTGACGGCGCTGCAATTGACCGCTGCCTTCAACATTTTCGCGAACAACGGGATCTACCTCTCGCCAACGCTGCTTGAAGAACGGGCTAATCCGCTTGATGAGCGAAGGGTATACCCCGAAGCGGTTGTCAAACGGATCCTTACCATGCTTCATAAAACGGTTTTGTCCGGAACCGCTACGGCCGCCCGCTCTCGGTTGACCGACATCGCCGGCAAGACTGGAACCGCTCAAAAGGCCTTTCCGGGTATGGGGTACGTCAAAGGCAAATATGTCTCGAGCTTCATTGGCTTCTTCCCGGTAGAGAATCCGATGTATACGATGCTCATCAGCTTGGATGAACCTCAGGGCGACATTTACTACGGCGGTGATATTTCCGCCCCGATCTTTAAAAATATCGTCGAAGACTACCTGACAATTTTGGAAGCCTCTCTGAATCAAAAGGTCGAACCGATCCTTTTTAAATCGTGGAAACTACCCGATTTCAAGGGTCTCACGAGAAAAGACGCGATGGATATCCTGGCTAAACTGGAGATACCGGCTCAAAAGATACGGTTTGAAGGCGAAGGGGTCATCATTTCGCAAAGACCAGCGGATGAAACGCCTATTCACGAGATAGACGAGATCGTTTTGATACTGGGAAGGGAGACGGATCCATATGGAGAGCCTTGATCAAAAGCCGGAGGGCCTCATGATCGCGCAATCGGTCGGAAAGGTTCTCTTTAAAGATATGTCGTGGCGCGGCTTGCGGCCACTGCAGGAGAGCAGCGGGGCAGCGATCAGAAATGGTTTTCAGACTTTAATTACCGCTGGTACGGCTTCGGGAAAGACAGAAGCCGCCCTGTTGCCGGTTCTGTCCATCATACTGGAATCCCCCGATCTTATGCACAGCCGAACCCCGGTCGCGTTATACATCGCCCCTTTGAAAGCGCTGATCAACGATATCACCGAGCGTCTAAAAAAGCTATCCCATCGTTCTGCGCTCGAAATCTACGCCTGGCACGGCGACGTGGACGCTTCGGAAAAAAACGAGGCGATAAAAAAAGCCTCGATTCTGGTGACGACTCCGGAATCGTTGGAGGGGTTGCTCGTCTCTTCAAGAGTCGACCCGGCCGTTTTCTTCCGGAACCTTCGCTTCTTCCTCTTGGATGAGTTTCACGCTTTGCTGCAGTCACCCAGGGGTTATCAGCTTGCCTCCCAGATAGAAAGGCTTCAGGCATACAGCGGATACGAGATCCAAAAGATCGCTATGAGCGCCACCATCGGAAATCCCGAAAAGGTTTTAGAATGGATGAAAGGAAGCAGTTCCCGGGAATGCTTTCATGTGAGCGATCAACATCATACCCAAAAGCAGCTTATGCTTCGAAAAAAGTCTTTCGAAAACCTTCTGGCCGATGTGTCTAAAGTTGCCGAGTCAGGTAAAAAAGCGATTCTTTTCACTTGCAGCAAAGGCGAGGCCGAATCGCTCTTCCATTTTCTGAAAAGAAAAGGAGTTAACGTTCTGCTGCACCACGGTTCCATCGGGAAAAAACAGCGCGAGGACACCGAACGGCTGTTCAAAAGTTCTGGCGACTACCCGATCATGATCGCCACGACGACCCTCGAGATGGGGATCGATATCGGCGACGTTTCGTACGTTCTCTTCTATTCCGTGCCGCGCAGCGCGGCTTCTTTTATGCAGCGGTTAGGCCGGGCTGGCAGAAAAACGGGTGTCGCGCGCGCCATCATCTATGTTCCGACGGATACCGAAGAAGAAGGAAAACCTGTGGCATTGGATAAAGCGCTCGAGGAGCAACTGTTCCTGTTCGGCAATCTTTCTCTGTTTTCACAAGGAAAGGTGGAACCGATCGATTTAAAAGACTATTACCCGCAGCTTTTCGCCCATCAAGTCATTTCGATGATCTTTCGCGAGAAGAAGATGGATCGGCGTAAAATCGGACTTCTGAAACCGGCTTACCCGTTTAAAGGCCTTCAGAAAGAAGACGTGAGTGCGGTGCTGATGTTCTTGGAAGAAGAGAACTACTTGTTCCGAAACGATCAGGAGTATCGATTGGGGTGGAAGGCAACGGATATGCTGGAAGGTTCCGGGATCGGAGATTTTTTAAGCGTCTTCAGCGCCTCGGAAGATTGGACCGTCGTGGAAGGCAACAAAGAAATCGGGAGGGTCCATGCGGCAACAGTCTTTCATAACAAGCGAAAACAAGGCCATGAAATTCTCATACAAAACTTTTACCTCGCGGGGAAGGCTTGGAAGGTTCTATCCGTGGACCCGGCGAGGCATCGGATATCTGTGCAGCAAGCCGAGAGCGGGGCAAAACCGTTATGGTTGAGCGGTGAAGAGGCGATGCACCCTGTTTTTTCAGAAGCGATTCGCCAATTTATACTAAAGCCCGTTTTTTCTCCGTCTTGCGCTTCGGACCCCGAAGTCCAAGACGCGCTTCTGAAAACAATCCAGGGAGAACTGTACACGGTCAGTCACGAAGAGAGATGGGTTCCGATAATGGTCGAGCGGAAGAACCATGTGGATATTCATTTATATACCTACGGAGGCGACCTTTTGAACTACATCCTGGCGCTTCTGGTGAAACAGTATGCGCCGGAATCGCGGAACTTGCGATCGACATGGCGAGTGGTCCGATGGAAAGCCTACGCCCCATTCTGTCCTGAAGATTTCAAGGACTGGCTTGCGTCTTTGTCTTATGAGGAGTTTTGCGAGCAGATGGAACCCGAGTTCTCTCAGAACGAGTCCAAAATCTATGAGAAAGTATTTCCGGACTGCCTAAGGGAATACATCCCGACGAGCCTGACGATCAGCGCCCTTACCCGGCATTTTTGGTCTTTGCTACAGGCAGGCATCGATTTTGGAAAGAAGCCCGAGGAATAAGACGATCACTTCCTTAGGCGGAAAGGCGGTGTCAATGAGTCGATTTTTCTACGCAGTGAAAGTGGAGGATACCAAAGCCTGGTTTGATGATCACGAATACCGTCACTTCCAAGTTATGCGGGTGGAGGAAGGACAAACGATCGTTTTTACGGACGGCCGCGGCGCCTTGTACACGGGCGTGGTAAGCTTTGCGCGCGACAGAACAACCGCGCGGATTACGGAAAAGCTCAATCAAACCGCGCGCAATCCTTCCGAACGGGTGGCGGTCGGTATCGCGCATGCCCAATGGGATCGTGAAGAAGTCTTGATCGAAAAAGGAACGGAGTTGGGAGTCACTGACTTCTATCTCTTCCCCGCTCGGTATTCGAAGTATCGGGATATCAACCTCGATAAAGTCAAATTTACCCTGCGAAAAGCGATCAAACAATCCGAAAACCCGCTTTTACCCCTATGCGCGAAATACGAGCGGTTGGAAGAAGTGTTGGCGTTTGGTGGAGAGTACACGCAAAAGATTATCCTGCACCCGGTTTCCCATGCAGACTTGTTTGAAACACGGCGTCAACCGAAACCGGTCTTGATCTTGGTAGGGCCGGAAGGCGGTTTTCACCCTGAAGAAGTGCAAAGCTGCGTTCAAGCAGGTTTTGCGCCCTACGCGATCGGGAAGCGGATTCTCAGGTTAGAAACGGCGGCGCTTTGCAGTTTTGTGTGGGCGACGCTTTTAAAAGCGATCTGAAGCGAAGCGGGGTAATCCACAGGCTTCTACCGGAAAGGTGATGGCGATTTTCGCTCCGTTATGCGTTTGCAGCGTTAACTGGCCATCGATTTGTTCGACGATCGATTTCACGATATTCAACCCGGTCCCTTCCGTTTTTTCCGGATTGAAGCCTTTCGGAAATCCGATACCGTTATCTTCGACCGTTAACCGGTAATGCGATTCCTCTCGCGATAGTGTTAGCTGAATATGGCCCCTTCGGCCTTGAGGAAAAGCGTGTTTGACCGCGTTGACGATGAATTCTGCAAGGATAAACCCCAAGTTCGCGGCCGCCTTAACCGAAACCACGGCCTGATCTAAACGGGACTCTATTTCGACATCGTTGAGCGTGGTCCTCATCGAACCGACGATCTTCTCGAAATACGCGGCAAGGTCGACCTCCTCGAAAGACCCGGTCTCGTAGAGGAGGGTATAGAGCTCCGAAACGGATTGGATGCGCGCCGAAAGGTCTTCGAAGCTGTTTCTAAGCTCATCCGACTTGGCTGACAGCATTTTTAGGGTGATCATGTTAGCGATCATATTCAAGCTGTTTTTAGTCCGATGCTGGAAATCCCGGAGTAAGGTATCCTTTTCTTTAAGAGCTTTTTTCAGAGCGATCTCCGCGTTCCGCTGATCGGTGATATCCCGCAGAGAGGCGATGAACGCCTCGGCGACGCCGGCCTCGTTAAGTATCGCTTTTTCCGAACAGGCCAACCACCGCCAGCCGTTCACCGTCCAGGCGCGTTCGTTATACACGACCTGATAAGGAGGGCGATTGCTCTTCTTTCTGGCTTCTTCGATGATCGGACGGTCATCAGGGTGGACGATCGGAAAAAACGGATGCCCGAGTATCTCCGCTTCTGACTTGCCGAACATCAAGCAGTAGGCGGGGTTAACGTAAAGGATGTTCCCAAATGCATCGGTTTTGACGATCAGGTCCTGCTGATTTTCCACGAGGAGCCGATAGCGCTCTTCACGTTCCTTCAACGCTTCTTCGTACCGCTGCTGTTTTGTCACGTCCCAAACGACCGAAACCATCAGCCCTTTTTCTTTGATCGGGATATTCTGAGCGGAGATGTACGTCGTTTCCTCCCCTTTCCGCGTTAAAGGGACGGATTCCCAGACCATCTGTTCGGGGTTTCCGGAGTCACAATCCGATAGAACGCGCGTTCGTAAGGTTTCGCGAAAAACGGGGTCTTCATAGGCGGCTGACCAGAAACCGTCGGGGTTTTGAAGGGCTTCCATCGTCGTGCGGTAGATCTTCGGAAAACTTTCATTCACGTAGGTGAATTCCACTTGCGGATGGACCGAGTTCACCGCGATGCCAAAGGGAAGGTGATCGGTTACGGCGCGAAAAAAAGCCTCGCTCTCTTGAAGCGCTCGCGTCGTCTCTTTTTCTCTTTTTTGGGATTCGAAAAGGCGCAGCGCCATCTTGATCGCGGCGCCGAGCACAATTTCTCCGGAGTTTTTTACGACGTATCCGTAGGAGCTGATCAATTCCGTTTTTTCGACGACTTTTTTTTCCGTATGAGAAGAGAGGAACAAAATTGGCAAATCCACGCATTTAAGAATCTCCTGCGCCGCGTCGGTTCCGTCCATCCCTTCGCCCAGGTTGATATCCATCAGAATGAGGTCCACTGGCTCCTTTTGGCTTCGAAAGAAAGCGACCGCGCTTTCTCCGTCGGCGAGGCGCAAGACGGAGTACCCTTCTTTTTGTAATTGCGCGGTCAACAAAAATGCGGAAACGGAGTCGTCTTCTACCAATAGGATCCTTCTATGATGATTGG
>JAAYCF010000132.1 GCA_012744415.1 Thermotogaceae bacterium | reverse complement strand
GGCGAGATCGATTTGCGGTACACTTATGAAGAAGCCTCGGCTTTCATTATTAAGAACTTCGGTACCTTCAGCCAACATTTATCGGACTTCGCGAAAAACGCCTTTGAAAAACGCTGGATCGACGCGCTGCCAAGAGAAGGAAAACGGGGCGGCGCTTTCTGCTCAAATTTGAGAGTGATCAGCGAAAGCCGCATTATGGCGAATTTTTCCGGGAGTTTCAACAACATGACGACACTCGCGCATGAACTCGGGCATGGATACCACGGCGAGTGTTTAAGAGGTCAAACGCTTTTAAATAGCCGCTATACGATGCCGATCGCCGAAACCGCTTCGATCTTTTGCGAAACGATCGTCACCGATGCCGCTTTCAACCAAGCGGACGACCGGGCGAAACTGGCCATTCTGGAACACCAAATCAGTTCGGCCGCTCAAGTCATTGTCGATATCTACAGCCGTTTCCTCTTTGAAACGGAGCTGATCCAGCGCCGCGAAGAAGGATCGCTCTCCGTGGAACAGTTGAAAGACGCCATGAAAAACGCGCAGATGAGAGCTTACGGCGACGGACTGGATCCAGAAGTTTTGCATCCTTATATGTGGGTTAACAAACCGCATTACTATAATGCCGAAAACAACTTCTACAATTTTCCTTACTCTTTCGGCCTCTTGTTTGGAAAAGGATTGTACGCGGAGTATCTGGAAAAGGGCGCGGCCTTCGTCGACTCGTACCGGCAATTGCTCGCCGAAACCGGCAGGAATACCGTCGCAGAGATTGGGAAGATCGCCGGGATCGATGTCAATCAGACAGCATTCTGGAAAAAATCCCTAAGGATGATCGAAGACAAGATCGAACAGTTCACCCGTATCGCCTGAGACCAACCCCGTCGTAAGGCAGGCGTTGTTAATAATTATTGGAACGCTTCATCTTATGAAAGCATTTAGCTGAAGCGTTCCAAACTGGGAAAGCCTGTTTTTTTCGCCATCAGACGTTCGTCGAAAAGTCATGAAACTTCCTTGCGCCCGCTAAACTGGCTCGCGTAAAGGTCGGCGTAAAACCCGTTCTTATCAAGCAGCTGCCGATGATTCCCCATCTCAATAATCTTCCCTTCGTTCATCGTTAAGATAAGATCGGCGTTCTTGATCGTGGAGAGCCGGTGCGCGATCACAAAGCTGGTTCTGCCGTGCGTCAATTCTTTCATCGCCTTCTGTATGGAGACCTCGGTCAGCGTATCGACATTGCTCGTCGCTTCATCCAGTATGAGGATATCCGGATCCCTCAGAAAAGCTCTGGCGATTGTTAAAAGCTGCTTTTCCCCTTGGGAGAGGTTGGACGCTTCTTCGTTGAGGATCGTATCGTATCCTTCCGGCAAGGCTTGGATGAAGTGGTGGGCGTTTGCGGCTTTCGCGGCGGCGATAATCTCTTCTTCCGCGGCCTCTTCTTTTCCGTAGGCGATGTTTTCTCGAATCGTCCCGTTGAACAACCAGCTTTCTTGAAGCACCATGCCGAATATATGACGCAGTTCGTCCCTCGGGTAAGTACGAATGTCTTGATCATCCACACGAATCTGACCTTTCTGGATCTCGTAGAACCGCATCAGCAAGTTCACCAAGGTGGTCTTCCCCGCTCCGGTCGGGCCGACGATGGCAACCGTTTGGCCTTTTTCGATCGTCAGGTTCAGGTCTTCGATGAGGGGTTTGTCTTCTGTATAGCGGAATGAAACGTTCTCGAAAGAAACCTGGCCTTTCACCGGTTCTGTAAACCCTTTCGTGTTTGCATCCAAGGATTCCGGGGGTTCTTCAAGGATCTCGAAGACCCGCTCGGCGGATGCGATCGTCGATTGAATCAGATTCATGATACTCGCGACTTGGGTCACCGGTTGGTTGAACTGTTTGGAATACTGGAAAAAGGCCTGGATATCCCCGATTGTGATCGTCCGTCTGGCGACGAAGATACCGCCGACGATCGCGACCAGTATATAACCCAGATTCCCGATAATGTGCATCAAAGGCATAATCAGGCCGGAGATAAAGTGCGCCTTCCATCCCGAACGGAATAGCTCTTCATTAAAGCGCGAGAATCGATGGATCGACGTTTTCTCCTGATTATAGGATTTGACGGTGATATGACCGCCGTACATTTCTTCGACGTGACCGTTCAACTGCCCTAAGGATTTCTGTTGTTGCTTAAAATACCGTTGAGAACGCTTCGTGATGAAGGAGATTGCGAAAAGACTCAAGGGGAAGGTTATCATGGTGAGCGCCGCGAGGGGTCCGTTGATGGTAAACATCATGATCGTTACACCGCATAAAGTGACCGTAGAAGAAATCAACTGGGTGAGACTTTGTTGTAACGTGTTGCTGAGATTATCCACATCGTTCGTCACCCGGCTAAGAATTTCTCCGTGAGTTTTCGTATCGAAAAACCTGAGCGGAAGCCGTGTCAGCGTTCCCATCACTTCGGATCGAAGCTGCCGTACGATTTTTTGCGTGATGCCAATCATCCAGAACTGCTGCAAATAATTCAGAACAATGCTGCAGAGGTACAGAATGGCTAAAACTATGATGGTTTGACCGATCAACCCAAAATCCACCGATGCGTTCGGTACATGGGCAAGCTTCGCGGTGACCCCCTCGTATAGAGCGGTAATGACTTTCCCCAATACTTTCGGAGAAAACACCGAAAACACGCTGCCTCCAATCGTTATGAGGATTATCATGAATACGGCGAATAGATGGGGCCGGATATACTTCACCAGCTTTTTAAGGGTCCCCTTCGGGTCTTTGGCTTTTTGAACGGGTTGACCAAACCGCGCGCCTCCCCTCCCGCCAGCCCCGGGTCGCGTCCCCAGCGAGAAGTCTTGCGGCACAGATCGTTCCTTATCCGGTCGCTTTCCCGAACTCATGCGATTTCCTCTTCGGATAACTGAGAAAAGACAATCTCTCGATATTCCGGACAGTCTTGCATCAATTGCGCGTGGGTCCCCTTTCCCACTAACAGACCGTTTTTAAGCACCAATATCTGATCGGCGTCCATAATCGTCGCGACACGCTGGGCGACGATCAGGATCGTTTTGTTTTTTAGTTCGGCGCGCAACGCCAAACGCAGTTTCGCGTCGGTCTTAAAGTCCAAAGCCGAAAAGGTATCGTCGAAGAGGAGTATCGGCTGATCCCCGGCTATCGCTCTGGCGATGGATAACCGTTGCCTTTGGCCGCCCGAAAGGTTGGTGCCCCCTTGTGCGAGAACCGTGTCTGCCTTATTCGGCATCGCTTCTACAAAAGGCGTGACTTGGGCGATCCGCATCGCTCTTTCGATGTGGGCATCCGATATCTCTTCCCGGCCAAAGCGGATGTTTTCTTTCACGGTGCCCGTAAAGACCATCGCTTTTTGCGTCGCATACCCGATTTTCGCGCGCACTTCCTGAAGGTCGGCCGACCGGATATCCACCCCGTCGATCAGAATCGTCCCCTTCTCCGTTTCATAAAACCGCATCAGCAGGTTCAGCAGTGTCGTCTTTCCGGAAGCGGTGCTTCCGATGATGGCGGTCGTCTTTCCGCTCGCCGATGTAAAGGAAATATCGCATAAGGCCGGCTCCGAAGCCCCGGGATACCGAAAAGACACTTCTTTAAACGTGACGGTGGCGCTTGCTTGATTCGGAAAGGAAACAGAGGCGGTGTTGCTGCCGATGGATACAGGTCGTGACAGTATCGCTTCGATACGTCTGGCGGATACCTCTGCGCGGGGGAGGAACGAAAAGATCATCGACATCATGAAAAAGGCATGCATGATATGCAAGATGTATTGGATGATCGCCATCAATTCACCGATTTGCAGCGTCCCCGAATCGATCTGGAAAGAGCCGAACGCCAGCAGCGCGATGATGGTGGCGTTCATCACCATCATCATAACGGGGGAAACCAACGCAATGATCCGATGGACTTTCAAAGAGGTTTCCGTCAAATCCACATTGGTTTCGACAAACCGTCTCGTTTCGTACTCGTTCTTTCCGAAGGCTCTTATAACACGAATACCGGTTAAATTTTCTCTTAAAACCTGATTCAAGCGATCGACTTTTTCCTGCATTTTTCGAAAAAACGGGATGGCTTTTCGCGTGATGAAATAGACGCCCAGGAGAAGAATCGGAATCGAAACGAACAGAATCGATGACAACCGCGCATTCTTCGAAAAGGCCATGATCATACTGCCAATCGCCATCACCGGCGCCATCACAACCATCCGCAACGTCATCATGAGGGCTTGTTGTATCTGGTTGACGTCATTCGTCGTTCGGGTTATTAGTGAAGCGATCCCAAAAGCCTCGATATCTTCCAGAGAAAATTGCTCAACTTTCTCGAAGATCCCTTTTCGGAGATCCCGCGCAAAGCGGGCGGAAACCTGAGAGGATAAGAAACTCGTGCAAAAGATCACGGCAAAGGTCAGCATCGTCACACCCAGCATCACCATCCCGGTTCGAACGATCAGATCGATGTTGCCGGTTACAATCCCGCGATCGACGATCTCGGACATCAGATTCGGGAGGTATAGTTCCGTCATCGCGCGCGTTATCACAAGAGAGATCGTTAAGACCATCCACCAGCGGTAAGGTTTGAGATAGAGACCGATGTTTTTCAAGTCAAAGGCCCCCTTCTACTCCGCGGAAGTTTTTTCTTGAAGGTTGTTGCGTACGGATCTTAGAAGGGATTGAAGATGCGCTCGCTCCTCCTTCGTGAAACCGCTGATCGTTATTCCGTCGATGTTTTTCCGCATGCTTTTGAGTTGTTCGACGATCGTTTTTCCTTTTTCAGTCAAAGAGACGGCAAAAAAACGTCGATCAGTCGGCATCGTTTTCTTCTCGACTAATCCTTTATCTTCCATCTTTCGGAGCATCAGCGTAATAGAGGTTGGGCTGACCCCCACTTTTTCGGCCAATTGGCGCTGACTGAGGTCGGCCGACCGGTATAGATGCTTTAAGATCGGTATCTGACGCGGCGATATCTCCAATCTCTTGACCAATTCGGACATCCGGATATGATACAGACGATGTATTTGGAAAAGAAGCTCTCCGATCTCGTCATTTAACGCGTTTTCCAAAGGCGTCCTCCTTCTGTTACTTAATTAGCTAACTGTTAAGCAGTTAATTAATTATACGCGAAAGAGGTCACGAAGTCAAGCAAAAAAAAAGGCGCTTTCGCGCCTCTTTTCCGTTATTCTTAGAAGCCCATACCGCCCATACCACCCATACCGCCATAATTGGGGGGCATTTGGGGCGCAGCCTGTTTGGGTTCCGGTTTATCGGTTATCAAGACCTCGGTGGTCAACAACATCGCCGTGATCGACGCCGCATTCAATAAAGCGCTTCTGGTCACTTTGGCCGGATCGATGATCCCGCTGGCGATAAGATCGCAGTACTCGTTTTTCAACGCGTCGTACCCATAGTTTGGGTTGTTGTTCTCCAGGATTTTGTTGATGACGATCGAGCCATCGATCCCGGCGTTTTGGGTGATGAGTCGTAAAGGCATCTCCAGGGCTAGGGCAACAATCGTGGCGCCCACTTTTTCTTCCGGAATCTCACGGGTTTCCGCAAAGGCTTCCACGGCTTTTTTCGCGCGCAGGAGGGTTACGCCGCCGCCTGCGACGATTCCTTCCTCGACGGCTGCCCGGGTCGCGCTCAACGCGTCTTCTATCCGGTGTTTCTTTTCCTTTAATTCGGTTTCGGTCGCAGCACCGACTTTAATCACGGCAACCCCGCCGGAGAGCTTCGCCATTCTTTCCTGAAGGTTCTCTTTTTCGTATTCGGAAGTGTTGGCTTCTATCTGCTTCTTAATCTGGCCGATTCGCTCTTTGATCTTTTCGTGATTCCCTTTTCCATCGATCACCAGGGTATCGTCTTTTTTGATGCGTACGGATCCGGAATGCCCCAAATAGTGGAGTTCCGCATTCTCAAGGGTGATGCCGACCTCTTCGCTGATCACGGTACCGCCGGTCAAAACGGCGATATCTTCGAGCATCGCTTTTCTCCTGTCTCCGAACCCGGGCGCTTTCACCGCGCAAACGTCGAGCGTTCCTTTGAGTTTGTTGAGGACGAGTGTGGTCAAAGCTTCCCCTTCGACGTCTTCAGCGATCATAATGAGGGGTTTGCCAGTTTGCGCGACCTTTTCCAGTATGGGGATAATGGGCTTGATCGCCGAAATCTTCTTGTCTGTGATCAAGATATAGGGGTCGTTTGCCACGTACTCCATTTTTTCCTGATCGGAAACGAAATAAGGAGAGATGTACCCGCGGTCGAACTTCATCCCTTCGGTGAACTCGACGAGGGTTTTCATCGTTTTGGAATCCTCCACGGTGATGACGCCGTCTTGCCCGACCTTGTCCATCGCTTCGGAAATCAGGCTGCCCACTTCTTCGTCGTTGTTGGCGCTGATCGTTGCCACTTGCGTGATATCCTGCTTCGTCTCTATTTTTTTGCTGTTGTTTTTGATGTACTTCTCCACTTCTTTCACGGCTTCTTGAATTCCTCGCTTCATGATCATCGGGTTCGTTCCGGCCGTGATATTTTTCAATCCTTCCCGTGCGATCGCCTGAGCTAAAACCGTCGCGGTCGTTGTTCCATCACCCGCGATGTCGTTCGTCTTTGACGCTACCTCTTTGAGAAGCTGCGCGCCCATGTTTTCGAATTTATCTTCGAGTTCAATCTCCTTCGCGATCGACACACCGTCATTGGTAATCGTCGGGCTGCCCCAACTTTTTTCGAGCACCACGTTTCTTCCTCGCGGACCCAGCGTGATCTTAACCGCATCCGCGACGGCGTTCATTCCTTTTTCCAAAGATAACCTCGCTTCGTGATCAAATTTAAATTGTTTTGCCATAAAGGCACCTCCTGTCTATTATCAACCATGTTTTGGGCACATGTTAGCACTCTTACTCTCAAAGTGCTAACGTATCATACTAAAAAGAGGGCCTTCCTTACAAACGGCCGGATTCCGCGTATCGCGCCTATCCGGCCGTTTATTCCCGATTATCCGGGAATTACTCTCTGTTGCTATCTATTGCGCTGATTTTATTTATTTTTGCGGATCCTGATTCGGGTTCCCGGGCTGAGGCCGCTCTGTCATCATCCGAATCGCTTCGCGAAGATTGGGCAAATGTTCTTTTTGGGCGACCAGCAAACCTTGCTCCGTGTCGATCACGAAGAGATCTCTCGCCCCTAATATAATGATCGGTTTGGCTGCGTTCGAACGAACGAAGACGTTCTCGGAATGATGCAGGATCAGGTTGTCTTCACTGAGCGAATACCCCTCAAGCTCTCGGATCGATTCCCAATTGCCCATATCCGACCAGTGAAAAGAAGCCGGAACCATCATAATGCGCCGTGACTTTTCCATCAGCGCGTAATCGATACTGACCGCGGGGAGTTGGGGGTAAGCGGCAGCTAAAGAAGCATTCGACATCGGGTCGATCGCATGCAGAAGGGTGTGAATCTCGCCCGCATGCAGGGCCATTTCTCGTAAAAACACTTCTTTTCGCCACAGAAACATTCCGCTGTTCCAAAAATACCGGTCGGAAGCCAGGTACTTGTTAGCCGTCTCGCTATTTGGTTTCTCATGAAATCTTAAAACCCGATAGTGATCGTCGCTCTTTTCGCTCTCGATGTAACCGTATCCGGTTTCCGCCCGAGTGGGTTTGATACCGATCGTTAGCAGGACTTCATGCTCGTTGAGAATATCGATACCCTTTTCAATGGCCGCTCGAAAGTCCTCTTGCGGATAGATATAGTGATCGGCGGGAACGGTTAGGACGATCTCTCCTTCCTTCGCCAACAAAGCGCCAATATAGCAGGCGGGCGCTGTGTTTTTTCTCTCCGGTTCTCCAATGATATTAGTCACGGGCAATTCAGGCAGCTCTCGGATCGTTTCATCCATATAGAGATGCGAAGTAATCACGAAAATATCCCGCGGTTTAATGAATCCTTTTAGGCGTTCAAAGGTTTGTTTGATGAGGCTCTCGTGCCCAAATAACTTCAGGAATTGTTTAGGCGTTTTCGAAGTCGATAGAGGCCAGAATCGTTCTCCTACGCCTCCCGCTAATATGATCGCTTTCATCTTATCCCTCCCGAATTCGCGATGCTTTGATTATACCTCATCGCTTATGAGATGGAGAAAAACGCGGAATCCCCCGAAGAAATCCGAAGCCACTGTAGACTGCCAGCCTCCGGGTCGAAGAGTCACCCGTTCGTGTATTTTTCAAATTCCAAAGAAGAAGTCTTTAGCTCATCCGTATACTTTAAGGCCTCAGAGGTTTCGAGCCGGTGGTATTGCGTCACTTCCGCGGTTTTTTTCACGATGTTCTGGGTATGCTCGCAGTCAACGGAAATATCCTCGATATTCTTGACAATATTCGCGTTATACGCGCTGATTTCGTTCACTCTCTCCGCCACTTCCTCGACCAAGCGATCGAGGGTGTTCGTTTGTTCGATAATCTTCGTGAAAATGTCTTGCGTTCCTGATATTATCAGGTTTTGGTCATTAAAAGAAGAATTTAGTTTATCAAAGGCCTTGACCGACTGTTCGGCTTTGTTGATGAGCTCTTTGATGATTTGACCGATATCTTCGGCGGAAGTTTTCGATTGCATCGCGAGTTTGCGGATTTCTTCGGCAACGACGGCAAAACCTTTCCCGGCTTCTCCGGCGCGCGCGCTCTCGATGGATGCGTTCAAAGACAACAGGTTCGTTTGATCTGATATGCCTCGGATGATCTGGGTGATGTCCTGTATCTCCGCGCAGTTCTTCGCCAGGTCCTTCATGGTATGGTAAACACCTTCGCTCTCAGAGTTGACTTGCTGCACATTCGCGCTGAGCCCCTTCACATGTTTCAACCCTTCCCGGGTCATTTCCAGGGTTTGGTGCGAGAGTTCACCCATATGTTCGGAGGATCGGCTCGTCTTTTCGATAATGGTTTGGATGCTCTTGATCAGTTCTGATTGGTTCTGGACGCTCTCGAAGGTATGGTCGGACGTTTCCTCGACCTTCAAAACCCCTTCCGATAGGTCCGCGGTGGAGTGATGCAATTTTTCGATGATATCGGATACGTTTTTGGCGTTCTGTTCCACGGTCGAAGAGAGTTGCAGGACGTTTTTCAAGATTTGTTCCTGTTTTTGCTTTTCCTCTTCGATCGAAGCGATTTTTTCGGAATTGAATTTGTTCGACAGTCTCGTCGTGACGATAATCGAGAACCCGTAAAGAAAGACGGAGGCGAATTGGATCGTAAAGTCCGTGGATAGTTCCAGCGAAGTCATCTTTAAAAAGAGCACTTGCCAGACGATTCGGGCGATGTTGATCGCCGCGATACCGATACAGGAGTACACGATCAGTTTCAGATTGTAATACAGCAGATACATCGAAATAATCGGAAAAAAGTATACATAGATCAGGATACGTGGGCTCGTGAACATCGCGACGACGTATAGAATAAAGTATCCGGCAAGAGTGATATACTTCATCGACTGACTTTTTTTATCTCTTATAAATAGGGCAGTGGCTAATAGAATGGGGACAAGGACAATTAAAACAAAAGAACCGACGAAAAGCAGACTCCGTGTTCCCTTAAAGTATTCGACAATATAACCGCCGATTAAAAAAAGATCCAGAAACCAGTTGATGGCGAGTACGACTTTGTTTGAACTCATCGCGGAAGCATTTTCTCGATTTTGCGGCATAGGGTCCTCCTGTTAGGGTTCGAAGATACATAATTCTATCACAAAGGAAATATTTCGAGAACCTGCTTATTACTTTGATTTTTATCTAGCGGTTCGATACGCCCCAAAACAGGTCGGTCATCTCCGATACGCGAAAATGTGCTATAATACGTGCCGAAAATAACCCAAGGATGTCGATTCAGGAGGTGTGCTTCCAATGGAAGTAGGAAATTTAAGAAAAGGGGACGTCATTGTCCTCGAAGGTCAGATATTTCGCGCGGTTGAAGTGAACAAGCACAAAGTGGCGATGGGTCGTGGGATGGTTCGAGCCAGACTGAAAAACGTCGTGACGGGGTATATCTTCGAAAAAACCTTCACCAGCGGCGGTGATGTCGAAGAAGCCACATTGACCATGAAGACCGTAGAATACTTATACAACGATGGCGGGCTCTACTATTTCATGGATTTGGATAACTACGATCAAATCCCGGTTGACGAGGAGTTCGTCGGCGACGCAAAAGACTTTATGGTGGAAAATATACAAATGAGCCTGCTCTATCACGGCGATACGCTCTTGGGCGTGCAACTCCCCAACACAGTCGTTCTCAAGATAGTCGAAACGGATCCCAACTTCAAAGGAGACACCGTTTCGGGCGGTGGAAAACCGGCGATCTTAGAAACCGGTTACAAGACCAATGTGCCGATGTTCGTGGAAACAGGAGAGAAGATTAAGGTCGATACGCGAACCGGTGACTATATCGAAAGAGCCTAATTGAAGTTATTTCTGTTTAGATTTATGATAAGATAAACAAAGGAAATCATGCATAAAAATTAAAAATAACGGAGGTGGCGCTATGTCGGATACGAAAAGAATGAACGCTCAGAAAGCCAGACGATGGCATAGCGACCGGGTGAACCGTTAGGGATAATTTTGTATTGGGTGATATCCATGCAAAAAACACGGGCTATGTTGGCCCGTGTTTTTTTTTGAAAGGAGGAAAAGAATTGACTTTAGAAGACTACGGATGGGATTCTCACTTTGAAACGGAATTCCATCGTATAAAAAAAACCAGTTTTGTGCCGGCTCGGGTCTGCCGGGTGGAAAAAGACCGTTATTTCCTTCATAACGGGGTTTCCGCTTATGAAGGGGTCCTCTCCGGTAAGTTTCGTTCTCAAACTCGTAAAAAATCCGATCTTCCAACAATTGGCGACTGGGTTGTTATGAAAAAGCCTTCCGGATCGTTCGGATTAATCGAAATGCTGTTGAGGCGAAAGAACGCCTTGTCCAGAAAAACCGCCGGGATGGTGACCGAAGAGCAACTGATATCGGCGAATGTTGATGCCGCCATGATTTTTTCCGCTCTGGATCAAGATTTGAGTATTCCAAGAATCGAACGCTATCTCTTACTGTGCGCTCAGTGCGCGATCGAGCCATTCTGCGTGTTCAATAAATTGGATCTCTGTTCTTCTCTTGAAGAAGCGCTAACCAAAACGCAAATGCTTCGGCCCGATGTCCAACGGTTTTTTATCAGCGTGCAGAACCATACGGGAATATCCGAACTCTTGCCTTATTTCGGGAAAGGAAAAACCGTTGTGTTATTAGGTTCTTCCGGAGTCGGGAAAACCTCGTTCATCAATGCGATTGCCCCGAATCTTAGCGGGAAAACGCAGGAAGTCCGAGTAACCGATCACAAAGGCAAACATACGACAACGTGGAGAGAGCTCGTTCTGTTGCCCGGAGGGGGGTTGCTCGTCGATAACCCCGGAATGAGGGAAGTGCAACTATGGGCCGATAAGGATGCTTTAGAAGACACTTTCGAAGATATCCTCGCGTTGGAATCCGCCTGCCGTTTTCGGAATTGTTCCCATCTTTCCGAACCCGGTTGCGCTGTATTAAGAGCCGTAGAAAATGGTCAATTACGAGAAGAGCGTCTTGAAAACTACCGGAAGTTGAAAGCCGAAATCAATCGTCTCACAGTAAGGCGAAAAGAAGTCGGGCGATAAGCCCGACTTCTTTTTTCTTTTGGATATTTTGAGCCTTGTTTAAAAGGTTCCAAGAACGTACGTCGCGCTCGGATGATTGCTCTGAACCGTCTGGTCGCCTCCGGAATAGCTTGTCACTTTGTCTTTCGCGTACAGATAGATCTCTTGGAAAGTGATCGATTGGTTCACCGCGCCTCCCGCTCCGTACCCGTCCGCGTTATACGTGCTGTCGAAGGTTCCGCTCGGGTTGTTTTGCCCCACGTGCCCCATCCCGTCACAGAAAAAGAAGGTGAAGAACCCGTTTTTTAAGATAGAATCTTCATAAGAGTATTCGCTCGTTTGGCACGCCGCCAGAACGTAGTACTCATAGGGTGATTGATAGGAACCGCGCTCGGCGGAAGTTTCCAAAAACTCGCGTGCAAAGCCTTCCGCGATTTGTTCCCTCATGAGGCGCCGTTCTTCAGCGCTCACCTCTCTCCCTTGCACCATCGCGGTGAACGCCCCGGATTCGCAGGCGTCGATCAGGACGATCTTCGTTCCATTAATCGCGTTTAAAGCGCTTTTCAGCTCGGATGCCGACAGATTGCTGCCATCGGACAAGTACATGTAAGACTGGCCCGAAGAGTACATCCCGTGTCCGCTATAAGAAAAGACGAACACATCGGAACTTTGACTGCCGGAAGCGTATGACGCAATCCCGTTTAGGATCTGAGTCTTCGTGACATATCCTGTCTGCGTTTGGACGGTGAAGGGCTCTTCGAGATGCGTTAGGATCGTTTTCAGATCATTCGCATCATCGTCCGTATAGCTCAAATCTCCGGACCCTCCGTAATTCGTCAAACCTAACAGTAACGCCTTCCGCGATGAATCGCTTGGATCCGGGTCAGGATCGGGATCGGGGTCGCTCGCCACGGTCTTCGCGAGGAGTCGAACGCCGCTGTAAGAGGAGTAGGCGCGTATCATGATATAGAAGACCCCTGGGGTCGGATTCGTTATCGTGACCGTCTCATTGTTGCCGTTCAAGTACGGACGATAGTCATAAGTCCCGGTCGTGGGAAGGGCGCCTTTGCGGACATACAGATCGGCGTCCCCGGTTCCCCCCGAAATGGCTATCTCAAGACTGGCCGCATTCTGAGAAAGGTCGAACCGGTAGTATTTTTGGCTTGCCGTTGCGCCGGATAGATTGGTAACGGGGACGTTGTCTGATAAAGAGACGACAGTCGGATCTTCGCCTCCGGTACCCGTTTGATAAGTCGCCAGCAAGCTAACCCCGCTATAGGCCGCGTATCCTTGTATCATGATGTAATAGTCGCCGGCCGCGGGAGACGTATACGTTACTTGTTCATTATTACCGCTGAGGTACGGGCGATAGTCATAGCTGCTCAACGTCGGCGCGTTGCCTTTTCTCGTGTACAGGTCCGCATCCCCGCTGCCTCCTGACATTTTTATCGTCAAAGCGCTTGCGTCGGCGGGCACCGCGATTTTATAGAGTTTTTGACTCAGCCTCGCCCCTGAAATACCGCTGACCGGCGTATTGTTTGAAAGGGTCGTGATACCGGGATCAACGGGGGGCGCGGAAGTCGTGTACGTCCCGGTGAGGGAAACCGAGGAAAAGTTTGTGTAACCGCGTATCATCACATAATAGGTCCCCGCTGTCGGGTTGTTGTAGGTAGCGGTCTCATTGTTGCCGCTTAAATAGGGGCGATAGTCGTAGACACTGACCGTGGGAAGGGCGTCCTTTCGGGTATAGAGATCGGCGTCTCCGCTGCCTCCCGAGAGAGAAAAAACCAAGTTCGAGGCGTTTGAAGGAAGAACGATCTTATAGTATCTTTCTTGGCCCGAAGATCCCGAAATACCGCTGATTGGAACCCCGTTCTGTAGCGCGGAAATATCGGTTGTGGGCGCGGAGCCTCCTGTCACTTTCGCCTTTAACGAAAGGGTGTTATACGCGGAATACCCGTGAATCATCACATAATAGGTGTTCGGTTGCGGATTGTTGAAGGTGACGGTCTCATTGTTGCCGTACAGATAGGGTCTGGCATCGAAAGTGCTTAAAGTGGGAAGACTGCCTTTTCGGATATACAGATCAGCATCCCCGGTTCCTCCGTAAATCTGAAAAGTGACTTGGGTTGACCCGGCCGGAACCTGGATTTGATAGTACCGTTTCTGACCTTGCGTACCGGACAGATTCGTTACGGCCACATCGTTTTGAAGCGGTGTGACCGTTTCTCTGATTCCCTCCGTCTCTGATTCGCGGGGAAAGAATTCGTAGATTATCGCGGTTTCCTCAGAATGGTCGCCGAGAGAACCGATTCCTTTGAGCGAAAGACGCGGCGTGCCTACCTCCTCCACCTGAATCGAGACGATGTCAAGCAATTTTTCCGTAATCGCAACGGAATCATATCGAATGGGGTAGGTGTTCCATCCGGATTTCGTGGTGACACGCGCTTCCATTCCATCTGCTGACTGAACTTTTCCTTCGACGATGTGCTTGATCAGAACCAGCGCCGTCGTCTCTTTCTCCGGGATTGGGTTTTCGGTTTTAAAAGCGAAACATCCGGTAAGTATCCAGGGTATCAGAAGGGCGAGGGTGATATTGAGCCACTGACGGGTACGCGACATCGAAATCCCTCCTTTAAGGGCTTCTCGTGAATTTGCATTGCGCTACGGGCGAAACCCTTCCTTCCAAATCGGTAGCCCGTACGGAAAACACGTTGTCTTGTATGGGGATGTTCACCCATTGGTAAGTGGCGTTCAGTTCGTTACGCAACCACTCTCCCTCATTTAGACGGATTTCATAGCTAGCGATCGCGCTGACCTTGGACTGCCCCACCCAGGAGAAAGTAAAGGCATTCTGGTTCATCACGCTTTCGGGGGTCGTCACGAACAATACCAGCGGGAGTTGATTAGCCCCACCCGAATACGAAAATTGCCATCGCAGGGTATTGTTGCTCAAGGCACTGCCTCTTCTACCGTAAAGCTCGAACACGTGGTCGCCGGTTTTATCCAGATTCCAGTCGAAGGTTTGCGCCGACTTGGTCGACGTCCATTCGCCGGTTTGATCCAATCGATAGTAGTAGTCGACCGTAGTCTTAACCTGACGCGCCTCGCTGTTTTGAAGCTGCCAGGAAAAATGAACAACGGACTCATCGATCACTTCACCTTCCACGGGCCCCGCCACTTTCACGAGAGAAAAGGCCGGATCCCCGCCGGGGTTTACAGCCGATCCGGGACCACACGAAACTAAAAAACAAGTCATCGCTCCAAAGAGCAAAAACCCGATTAATGCCCGGGTCATCCGGCAACCGCCTCCTTTCGAGAACCTTTGATGTTCTCATTATACACGAAGTTAGGATTAGATTCTAATTAAAAAAAAAGCATACCGGGTGTAACCCCGGTATGCCGATAAAGCGAAAACCGATCCGAACTTATCTCTGCGGTGTGGTGAAACCGATGAGATCATTCCACCATTGCGGATACGGTGTGCTTCTGAAATTGTTGTATCCGAGAGCGTAGTTGCCAAGCAGCCAGTCTCCGAGTTTAACCCATTCGGAGAACATCGCGACGGCGTTCTGATAGGCGAAGTTGTGAATCAATTCGAGCGCGCCTTCTTCATTTCCGCTCCGGTACATCTGAGCCGCGATCTCCTGAACCTGCGGCGTCACGGTGTAGAGCATATCCATCTTGGGTTGTCTGAACGCGCGGATGTTCTCGATCGCGCTGGAGTAGCGCAGTTCGGCCATTTGTTGAACGTAAGAAGCGACCCACCAGCCGGAATCTCTTCGGAATTCTTCGTACCGGCTACCGGTCTTGTAGAATAAAGGCAAGGACTCCATAGAAGCCCACAGCGGAACCAGATAGGTCGTATCCGGCGCGCCATAACCGTACCAGCTGATCCCTTTGATCGGGTCAGGCAGCCACGCTTTGGTTTGTCCGACGTGGAGATAGCAGGTCCGGTGCATATTGATCGACCGTTCCCAAGTCGCAGTCGGTTCTGTTTTCGAAGAGTTCGCGTAGCGAATGGGGTCTCCCCAGGGTCCGGCAGCGGGACCTTGCGTCAGGTCATATTCGGTGCCCAGATAGTAATCGGCTTTGATGTCCCAGATATCCTGAATCGTCAAGGGTCTTTCCGGGATAACGTATACCGGATAGCGCAGTTGGTGCGCGTCGTAACCGTTTTCTTCCATAAACTTCGGCGCGACGAGACTTAAGGCTCTCCATTCTCTTCTGGTCGCGTACAAGCTGTTGTTCGGTGAATAGATTTCAGCGAGTTTCCACTGGTTTTTCGGAAGGCTCGGGCTAACCCAACCTTGTTCGACTGCAGTTTTGAAAAGGTTCTTCGCGTACATGACGTTGGCTTTGTCATCGGGATCAACTTCCATAATCACCATTCTGTTGGCGGTGACGGTGAAAGCGTTGTCCGGAATGCGGATGGCGACCCAAAGATCGGCTCCGTAGGCTTCGAACAGCCATACGTCTTTTCCGTCAGCGATCGTCATCGATTCGGGGCCGCCGCCGACGTTGGACCATCCGTGTTCTTCAATGAGGGCGCCCATGATTTCGACGGCTTCCTTCGCTGTAGCCGCTCTTTCAAGCGCGATATCCTGCGCCATCCAGCAATCGATGATGCCTTCGTTATCCGAAAAATACTTGCGAAGCGCTTCTCCATTCGGAAGGCTCCGATCGATACCGCCGGTGGACTCGGAGATGGCGACGCCTTTCTCATTCATAAAGGAGTAGCGGGAGTGGAAGTAGCTGTAGGTATGAGGAACTTGCGGAATTTGACCGACAACGATGACGTTGCCGCGGCTCTTATCGTACTCAACCGATTTCGGGAAATTGGCATAGTCGACGTAATTATGACCGTCCAGTACGATATCTCTCATCGCACCTTCCGGCCAATCCGCCGCCGGGATCTTCCACAGTCTGAAATCAGCCGATGTAGAATCGTCATTGTGCGTGATAACGGTAGATCCATCGGCCATCGCTTTGTTACCGACTCCGAGAATGGTACAGGTGAAGGATACCGAGTACACTAACAACAGCGCTACGACTAACAGTTTGACTAACGAGCTTTTCTTCATGTTTTACCTCCGTTTTTAAGGTTTTTTACTTATCCGCGAACTTTAAAATCTCCGGGTTTTTCGTTGGATTCAGCCAATCTTGCCACCACGTCGGGTAGCCGGTGGTTCGGAAATTGATTCTTTCTGTCGCGTATTTCGTGAACAGTATATCGCCGAGATCCAGCCAATCTTTGTTCCAAGCGACGGCGGTATTATAGCAGTAATCGCTCATCAGCTTGATCGCCTCCGCTGGTTTGCCTTCGCGGTAAACCTTGGCGGCGTACTCTTGCAACTGCGCTAACTGTGTATACACGCTAACCATTTTCGGATCTCTAAATGCGCGGAGTTCTTTGATGGCCTCATTGTAGCGCATTCCGACCATCTCTTGCACATAAGTGTTGACCCACCAGCCGGAATCCCTTCGGAATTTTTCATAACGGGAACCGACACTGTAAAAGTCGGGGAGTTTTTCCATCGCCGGGAAGAGCGGGGTGATATAGGAATGGCCGACCGAACCGTAACCATACCAGCTGATGCCTCTGAATTCTCTTGGGAGCCATTCTTTGACTTGCGCGATATGAACGTAACACGTTAAAGGAATCCCGATCGGTCTTTGACGCCCGCCAAGGCCGTAATTCGTGAGCGGATCGCCCCAGGGCCCGGCTCCGACGCCTTTTGTCAGATCCCATTTCGTGCCTTCGTAATGATCCCCCGAAATCACGAAAATGTCATGAACCGTGAGCAGTTGATCCGGTTTTACGAAAAGCGGATACTCTCCGATCCCGTCTTCAAGTCCTAAAGAAGGCGCAACCATATCCAGCACACGCCATTCTCTCTTGTTATGGGAATCGATACGATTGGCATAGACCTCCGCCGGTCTGAATTTCTTGCCGGAAGCTGGATCGAACCACCCTTTTTGCACCGCATAGTCGATAAAGTTCGCGGAAGTCAGGATCTCTTCATATTTTACACCGGATACAGGATCAATCCCGTCACGCGGGTCGACTTGGAAACGCATCCGGTTTGCGCCCACATAAACCATATCATCGGGCATACGGACCGCCATCCATAAGTTGGCGCCATAAAACTCCATAATCCACACTTCGTTGCCGTCGGTGATATCCATGATCTCTCCGCCGCCGCCGGTAACATTCCATCCGTACTTTTCGATCAGTTCACCCATGATCAGAACGGCTTCTCGCGCAGTCCGCGCGCGTTCTAAAGCGATGTCTTGCGCGGCCCAGCAATCGACGATCCCTTCTTCGTCCTCAAAGAGCGCCTTTCTAACGGCTTTTCCATAATCGTTGTTCGTGGTGATACCCGCGGTGGACTCTCCCATCGCGACGCCCCAATCATTCATGAACGAGTAGCGGGAATGCAGGTACCCGTAAGTAACGGCAGGTTGCGGATCTTCGCCCAGTTGAATGGCTCTTCCATTGCGATTTTTTGCGATATCGACGATCGGGAACTGGCTGTAATCGATATAATCGTGGGAATCGATGATGATCGGTCTCATCGACCCGGTTTGCCATTCCCCACCCCGCTGGATCCAAAGCCTAAAATCAGCGACAGAAGAATCATCGTTGTGGGTAATGATAGCGGACCCATCTACGGTCGCCTTTTTTCCCACAGCAATAACGGTACACGCATAGCCGACACTGCAAAGAATAACGATTACGAAAAGGACCATCAACAGCTTTCTAACGTTCGACATACTTTCGTTCCTCCCTTTTTCTTTACTGGAATTTAGTTTCGCTTACTGGAAAAACACCCGTTTCGGATCTGACTTGGCCGGATCGTGTAAGAAATCGCCGATCGCTTCGTTGCCTTTTTTTGTACCGGCTTCCATGATATCGTGGAATCCCGGATAGGTGATCAGCAACTCGCGTTCGGGGAATAGCAGATTCATCATGTTGATGACTTCCAAGGTTCCTTCCATATGCCTGGCCACACGGTAGTACATCGGCGCGCCCTTAACCACATAGCCGCCCCGTCCGTCAATATCGATCGGCATCGTAATCCCTTCGCGGGTATCATACTTGGCAAACAGCAGTCTCTTGTCTGCCGCGGTTTGAATAAATTCATCGAACCCAATTAACATCAGATCTTCGTCTACCCTTCCAGCGACGCGTTCAATAAAGGGCTCCAACGTTTCCATCAGGACAACGAGCGTTTGATGGCTTGATTTTTCGATAATCTTCAATTTTTCGCTGTAATCGTTCTTCGCGTTGGTGAACTCTTCAGCCGCATAGAGTTCTTTCGCGAGTTCCGGATCGATGCTGTAGTCCCCGACTTCCCGGTGAGAGAGTCCTCTGAGTTTCTTTGGAGACGCTTCCGCTTTCATCGGAAATTTGAAGGTGTCCAGGTTCATCTGCGCCAATATCGCAATATCCATGGATAAATCGTGCGCGACGTAAGTATCAACGACGGGGTACATCAAAGAGGCTTCGTGGAAATCGACAAAGATATCGATCTTTTCGTTTCTAACGAGCTCCATAAAGGCATAAGAGATCCTTTCCGTCAGGGACCCGTTTTCTTTTCCCGGCCAGGTCCGGTTAAAGTTTCGAAGATCCTGGTAAGCCAAATTCTGCCCGGACGGATAGTGGACGTAAACGAACGGATCCGGCCATTGATCAAGCGGGTTGGTGTTGCGGTCGCCGATCTTATACTGTTTCGTTCCGAAGGGCGTTTCCAAATGATAGAACATGGGATAGGCGTTCCCGAGCATTCCGAGGGTGTTTGCGCTCCGATTGGCTACAGGGGCGACGTAAACTTTCCCTTTTTCAACTGAGATATTCTCCGCGATCATGTAAGCGGCCAGCATCGTGGCCGGTTCATAAGGGTGAGACCCGCCCAAGATTAAAGCGGAACCTCCCGGAACGCCGGAATCAAAGACATAAATCGGCGTGTCTCCCCAAGTTCCCTTCAAACTCGGAAGATAATCGCTGAGCATGATTTTCTCGGTGAAAGCGGGAGAAACGACAACCGATTCCTGATAATGACGCAGCTCATAGAACTCTTTTCCAGCGATAAAACCCATGATCGCAATGAGGGCCAGGGTCAGCGCTTTAAACCATACAGGTGTGTTTTTCATCATCTCAGCCCCTTACTTGATCATCAGGACGCGGAGTATGAAGGTGATGATGACATAGGCGTAGACAATGTCATAGACCCATCCTGTCTTTTTCGTTCTTTTAAATAGGTTCCAGATCAAAAAGATACAGATAACCCCTGTTAGAACAAAGTAGAGGATATGGATAATTTCATTGAGAATAATCATCTCTTCAGCCCCCCCGCTCAATATACAACTAAGAAACTAAGTTGGTTGGGGAAGATAAACATCATCAGCGCGATCGCTGCCATAAAGAAAGCTGGAACCATAATCTGCTTTAAAAAGGACATGTAGTTCCCTTCGTACTGCACCGCCTCGATGCTCAATCGTCCGACGATTCTGGAAGGCGGCAGACAGTCTCCCAGCGGGAACATCAAGCTCAACGCGGCCGCTACGACGGTAACATTGAAACCCAGATTGTTGAACAGGAAGATGATCGGCGTGCCAAGTATGACCGCGCTTCCGTAACTCAAAGACCCTTGGGCGAATGGCGTGAAGATTAAAGCGAGCGCGTAAATCAAACCCAAAGGAAGGGTTACGAAAGTAATGGCGATTAATCCCCGCACCCCCGTGCCGGTCAATATATTGACGAGGGCTCCGACACTGATGACCGTCGCCAGCAAGGGAAAGACCTGCTCCATCGTTCTCGAGATAACGGTCATCCACCGTTTAAACGAAGTTTTTTTCGGATTGACCAGCAGAACGACAATCGCCGAAATGACGAAGGTCAAGGGCAACCCGATTACCGGGATGTAAAAGGCGAGGTATTTTTGCGAAAGGATCAGAACCACCAGGACGAGAAGCGGAGTTAAGATTCTCACCCAGTTCATCTTCTCAACCGGCTTGGGCAACTTGGTCAATACTTCGTTTTTCTTCTGCGGTTTCGCGCCGCGTCCGAACCAAAGAATCGAAAAAATAGAAATGATCGCGATTGGAACAATCAGCACGACATCGAACCCGACATAAGGCATGTTCGCCTGCGCGGTCATCAGCATCGCCCATAGGTTGAT
>JAAYCF010000131.1 GCA_012744415.1 Thermotogaceae bacterium | reverse complement strand
GCGATCGCGATGGGAATACCTTATACTGGCGATGTATGGGATTTCTTTGAAGGAAAGGCCGAACTGAAAACGGCGTTGCCGCTGGGAGTCGTATTGACCATCCCGGCAGCCGGGAGCGAGAGCAGCACCGGCACAGTGATAACGAAAGAGGAAGGATGGCTCAAACGCTCGGCGAACAGCATCATTCTACGCCCGAAGTTCGCTATTATGAACCCCGAGATCACCTTCACTTTACCCGCCTATCAGACGGCTTCCGGAGTTGCCGATATGATGGCGCATATCTTCGAACGTTATTTTTCTCAAACGGAAAACGTCGATCTCACCGACCGGTTAAGCGAAGCGACGTTGAAAACCATCATAAAAAACGTAAGGATCGTCATGAAAGAACCGGAGGATTATGCGGCGCGCGCAGAGATTATGTGGGCGGGAACCATCGCGCACAATGACCTTCTGAGCACGGGTCGAAACTCGGATTGGGCTACGCACGGGATGGAACATGAGTTAAGCGCGTTGTACGACCTGACTCACGGCGCGGGTTTGGCCATTCTCTTTCCGGCGTGGATGCAATATGTTTATCGGGAAAATCCCGCGAAGTTTATGCAATTTTTCGAACGGGTATGGGACGTCGAACCGGACTACGCGCACCCGGAAAAAATGATCGCCCAAGGGATTGATCGACTCAAGTACTTTTATCAATCGATAGGCCTTCTGGTTACCTTTCAGGATGCCGGTTTGCCGGTGAAGGATTTGGAAGAGATGGCTGAGAAATGCACGAAGAGAGGACCGATCGGAAACTTCAAAAAGCTGTACAAAGAAGACGTTTTGGCGATCTATCGGATGGCCAGCCATACTATGTAACAGGATCTCCGCCAAAAAAAAACGAACGGACGGTCCGTTCGTTTTTTTTCTAGGTGTAAGAACGCTTATTCCTGTTCTCTTTTGAAAATGAAGTATCCGAAAAGCGGGATGGTGATCACGCCGATGGCCAGAAAGACAAGATTCGAGGTATAAAACTCCGAGAGCGGGATGAAGTCTTGCCCCAAAGAAAACCGCATCGATCGGGCAACATAGGTCATCGGGAAAAAGAACGCGAGGGAGCGTAGCCATTCGGGCAAGACTTCCAAAGGAAAATACACTCCGGAGAAAAAGACGAGGATATTCGAAAACAGGTTCGAAACGTTCATCGCCGCCTTTGGGCTTCGAAGAACGACAAGAAAGAAACCGCCCAGCGCCATCATAAAAAACATTGAAGATACGAATGTGAGCGCCAGATAAGGCAGATTGATCGTGAACTCGATACGGAAGACCCAGACAGACACAAGAAATAGAATGATGAGCGAGATCAAGGAAAAGATGAAGTTGTTCAAAATATCCGCATACAAAAAGGTCGAGCCTTTCAAGGGCGTCGCTAAAAACCGCCGAATGATCTTTCTTTTTCTGAAATAACCCAAACTGATGATCAAGGCCGACAACCCGGAAAAGGTAATGGAGATAGACAAAACGCCCGCCAGAATATAACCAACCGTGGTAACCGGTTTTTCGTTAAAATTCGCCTCGATAACTTCCACGTTTAGTATCTCGCGGAAATTCGCTTCTTTGGTTCGCAAATCTTGAGCCAGCGAATTGATCGTCGATTGGTACATTCCGTTGTTGTTTTGGCTGGTCGCGTTCAGATAGGCCGTTAGGCGCATCGCCTTTGGATCCCCGTTAAAAGCCATTCCGTAACGTACTCCGGAACTCCCCCGTGTCACTCCTTCTCCCAATTCTTCTTCTGAATGCGTTTCAAACAGTTTCAATCCGTAATTTTCCGCGAGATCGGCGAAACGGTCTTTGAAGTCTTCGGAAAACCCTTCTCCAAAATAGACGCCGACATGTGTCCAGGTTTTCTCCCCTGTGGGGGTTTCCGAGGCCGTGCTCGCGGAACCGGGCCCAAAAGCCAATCCAAAGATGAACATGAACATTAGCGGGAAAACAAGATTCCAAAAAAGACTGCCGAGATCACGAAATCGGTAGTAAAAAAAGGCTAAGAACATATTCAAAAAGGTTTTCATGCTTCTTCACCCCCCCAACGGAACAAGAGAAAGGAAAGACAGGTAAGCACAACCACCCAGATCAGGGGGACGGTATAGTGCATAAACGGTTTGAAGGGGGAGGAGAGAAGCCCCATCTCCTGCCGGATGCCAGCCGCCAAATAGGTCATCGGGTTGATGTGGATAAACCAGTCGACCCATGGCGAAAGGCTGAAAATCGTAAAGTAGAGCCCTCCCAAAAACTGCATCGGGAAAAATAACACGTTTCCCAGAGCGGCAGCTGTGTTGGGCGTTTTACTGACGCTTCCCAGGAATAATCCGAAGGCGATGCTCGTGACGCAAGCCAGCAGGACGTATAAAAGAGCGCCCGGTTTGAAGATATCGAAGGAGAGGTTGAACACAAATCTTCCGTATACGAAAACCAGCAAAAACGACAGGGCGCACGTGCAAAGGATGGTTAGCAGCGCGGCGATAAAATAGTCCTTCGTTTTCGCGGGCGTCGCGGAGATGCGCTTGAAGATCTTTTCATATTTGTAGTTGGCGATATCTCCGGCTAAACCAAAGAATCCGGCGCTGAAAAACGACATCAAGATGACGCCCACAAACATATAATCAGCCATGGAAAAGGTTTGAACAGACCCGACCGTTTTAGAGTCCACCGTCACTTCAGGCAAAGTGACCCCCATCCGTTTAGCGGCTTCTCCATTGATCATCGTGAGAATCTGTTTCATAACTTCCGTTGCGATGGAAGAGGCATCTCTCACTTTTACCTGATGAATAAGGATACTGGGCGCTTCGGTCTTATTCCCGGTAAATCTTGAGAAGAAAAGGATCTGACTAAATTTCGGATCGAAGTCCTCCGGAATCTCGATGAAGATATTGACGCGCTGCTCTTTGAGAAAGCGTTCCCCTTCTTCCCGCGTTTTCACGGGAGTTATCGTAAAAAGCGGGGTT